>JAHHUJ010000058.1 GCA_020024075.1 Psychrobacter sp. | reverse complement strand
GGTCGTGTCTGACTCTATAAGTTGCTAAAATATAAGTTAATACAGTGTTTTGCATATAAAAAAGGTGATTGATTGTTAACCGAGAAATTTGATAATTTGGTTAAGCAGCTGCGCGTACTACCAGGTGTGGGGCAAAAGACCGCTCAGCGCATGGCCTTGCATTTGCTTAACGGAAAAAGACCTCAAGGCTCAGCACTAGCTCAGGCTTTAGATATTGCCATGCATGGTATTATTGAATGCCAGCAATGCCACTCTTTTAGTGATGATGAAGTATGTCCCATTTGCTTAGACCCCAGACGCGATGATCGCATACTGTGTGTAGTAGAAACCGCTGCAGATGTGATGGCTATTGAGCAATCTGGTGGATATCGTGGTCGATATTTTGTATTAGGTGGTCATCTATCACCACTTGATGGTATTAATGCCGATGATCTCAACATTGATCAGTTGGTTAATCGAGTGAAGGCCTCGCCCGTAGAAGAGCTTATTTTGGCCACTAGCACTACGGTGGAGGGTCAGACTACGGCGCATTTTATCTCTGAAGCAGTTCGTCGTCATGTCGGTAAGGTTACCCGTATAGCCCAAGGTATCCCGATGGGCGGAGAGCTAGAATATTTAGACAGCATGACCCTCTCTCAAGCGTTACAAAATCGCTCTTAGTAATGGGTAAAACTTCTGGTTATCCCCTTTATTTGATCCAAACCACAGCTTTTTATTTTTACTCTTATTTTTATTTATCACGGTAAAGAAGACTTCCATGACTCACGTATCCACAGACCGCACTTCAACTCAAGAGTCGGCAGCAACAACAGCCACTATATATGACCCTAGTAAATTACTTGATGTAGCCGCTATCAAACGAGATTTGGAAGCTTCTACTAAGTTGCCAGTACACTGGGTATCTGACTTTGACGCTCTAGAGGCCTGTCTTGATGATTTAGAAACCCGAGATAGGGTCGCTTTGGATACTGAGTTTATTAAACGCAGTACTTATTTCCCAATTCTTGCTTTAGTACAAATCAATACCGGTGACACCATTTATCTGATCGATGCCCCTAAGCTTGATTTGACTGAGTTCTGGGTAGTATTAGAAGAGATGCCACTGATGATTTGGCATGCTTGTGGCGAGGACTTGGGTATTTTTTATCTGTTATCAGAAAGCCCAGCTTTAACCAATGTCTTTGACACCCAGATAGCGCTGTCTTATTTAACCGGTCAGTTGCAAATGGGCTATCAGCAGGCGCTGAGTCAGGAGCTGGATGTTCATGTTGAAAAAGGGGAGAGCCAATCAGACTGGTTGGCGCGGCCACTGACCCATGAGCAAGAGTGTTATGCCATTGATGATGTGCGTTATCTGCTTAATTTGTATGATATTTTACGTCAGCAGCTTGTTAAGCAAGACCTATTAGACAAGGTAATTGAAGACTGTCAGCTCTATACCAAAGAGCTGTATGATGCGGCCAATATCGAAGATGATGCTACTTATCTAGCCATGGCCGACTTTCGTTATACTGGTGAGCAATTAGCAGTGCTACAAGCCGTCTCTAGCTGGCGAGAAGCTTTGGCTCGTGCCACCAATCAACCAAAAACCTTTATCTTAAAAAAACAAGCGGTACGCGATGTGGTGGTTGAATTCCCCAAAAGCGTTAAGCAGCTAACCCAAAAAACCACCATGCATCGCAGTATGATTCATCTATACGGTGAAGAGCTAATTGATATTATTAATAAAGCACGCAATCTGCCTGCTGAGGAACAGCCTGCAAGAGTATTACCGCCTTATCGCTCTAAAGATAAAACGGTCTCAAAAGCAGTCAGTCAGGCCATAAAAGACTATGAGGCTGAGACTGGTGTCCCTGCTAATGTGCTTATGCGCAAAAAATGGCTGTCTCAGCTTTATGAAGTTGTTGCTTATGATTTGCCTATCGAGGATATCCCTGAAGGGCTTAAAGGCTGGCGTAATCCTTGGGTTATGCAAACATTAATTCCATTGCTTGAAACTTATAAGCAGCAGCTGCAAGAGGGTATGCGTATGCAGCAAGATGATGATGAATCATAATCTTCTGTCTTGTAGCCTTTATCTTTTAGTTTCTAATCGGCAGGCTTGTTTATAGCGGATCTGTTAAACATTCCATGAACTAAAAAATAAGCGGTTTGCTCTGCCACAGCCTTATTGATTAACATTCCAGTATGCGAGACTGGAAGAATGATATGGTCAGTTGCCTCAGCTAATTGGGTTTCGAAGACGTAAACAGTGCCGTCATGCTCACACTGAGAGGGGCTAAACTTTGACTTTTGGTTGTGATAGTTAAGCACTATCTGCCCCAGACCATAAGGGGAGTTGCCAGCGATTACCCCTAAGCAAATCCCCTTCTTCAATGGAGCGCTTTGCCCATCTAGGGCTTGTTTATAAGCATTTCCTACCAAAGGCGATAGTAGCTTATTAGCATAGTTAGCGGTGGTACTGCCATTGTGCGGAGTACCCAGAGTGACGCAGCGGCCAATCTTCCATTGTGGAAACCTTGAAATAAAATCTCTAATGACGAGCCCACCTAAGCTATGACCCACCATGTTAATTGGAATAGAGGGGTCATGGTTGTCTAATAGCCAATTATTAAGAGAAGCGCTGTGCTTATCAATACTATCGCGTAGGCTGTAGTAGTTATGCTGATGCGTATTGAAGCCACGACTTTGTAGCTGTCTGGCTAAGGGCTGCATAACCCAAGCTTTTTGATGTAGTCCATGTATTAATACCACGAAGGGCTTAGGGGCAGCTTTAGAGGCTGCAATTGATGACTTAGATTTTGACAAAAGTAGTTCCTAGTTAAGCGTGTTTTAAACGTGTTTTAAGCGTGGTTTCTAGTTATAGTTTAGTCGTCTGATAAAGTGATTTAATCATAAAACATCATACAATATAGAGTATAAATAGAGAATTAGGAGTTATGGGTTGAAAAATGTCATTAAAAGTTAATTTAAACTTATATGATTTACACTTAGAAATATAAAAAACCTTCAAGCTTTACACCTGAAGGTTTTTGTATTGTCACTATAAATTTAACCGCTATAAAGTTAACAGTAGCTATAAGTTAGCAGTAGCTATAAGTTAACAGCCATTGATTACATATAGTTTTCGATGCTTGGGCAGCTACACATTAGATTCTTATCGCCATACACATCATCGATACGACCGACACTAGGCCAGAATTTATGCTGACGGATATAGTCTAATGGGAAGGCTGCAGTATCACGGCTGTATGGATAACTCCACTCTTCGCTAGTGATAACGAAGGCTGTGTGCGGTGCGTTAACCAATGGGTTATTGTCAGCCGTCCAGCCATCAGTGCCTTCTTTTACTTTAAGCGCTTCTTGCTTAATAGATTTAAGCGCAGAGATAAAGCGGTCAAGCTCATGTTTAGGTTCAGACTCTGTTGGCTCAATCATTAGCGTACCTGCTACTGGGAAGCTCATGGTTGGGGCATGGAAGCCATAGTCCATCAGACGCTTAGCGATATCCGCTTCAGTGATGCCTGTCTCTTCTTTAAGCGGACGGATATCAATGATACATTCGTGCGCCACACGGCCATTTTTGCCAGTATAAAGCACAGGATATTCATCTTGTAGTTGGCTTGCTACATAGTTAGCATTAAGAAGTGCTGTTTTGGTGGCTTGTAGCAGACCATCACGTCCCATCATGGTGATGTACATCCATGAGATAGGTAGGATGCTGGCTGATCCATAAGGTGCCGCTGAGACCGCCGTGGTGTCTTCGGTAGCATTGAATACTGGAGTCACGCTATGGTTGGCTTTGAAGGGTGCTAAGTGAGCCTTCATACCGATAGGGCCCATGCCTGGACCGCCGCCGCCGTGTGGGATACAGAAGGTTTTGTGCAGGTTCATGTGCAATACGTCAGCGCCCACTTCAGCTGGCTGCATGATACCGACTTGGGCATTCATGTTGGCCCCATCCATATATACTTGAGCACCATGACTGTGAATTAAATCACAGATATCACGAATACCTGCTTCGAATACCCCATGAGTAGAGGGGTAGGTGATCATTAGTGCACCTAAGTTTTCGCTGTGCTCTTCACACTTCGCTTTTAGGTCATCTAAGTCAACGTTACCATTTTCATCAGTGGCGACTACCACAACTTTCATACCCATCATCTGTGCGGTAGCTGGGTTGGTACCATGAGCAGACTTAGGGATTAAGCATACATTACGGTTGGTTTGACCCAATGATTCATGATAGCGGCGAATGGCCAGTAGACCCGCATACTCGCCTGATGCCCCAGAGTTTGGCTGCATTGAGATGTCATCGAATCCAGTGATGGCTTTTAATTGCTCTTGTAGGCTTTCAATCATAGCCACGTAGCCGGTTACTTGGTCTTTTGGGGCAAAAGGATGCACGTTAGCAAACTCATTCCAAGTAATAGGGAGCATTTCGCTGGTCGCATTTAATTTCATGGTGCAGCTGCCTAGAGAGATCATGCTGCGGTTCATGGCCAAGTCTTTGTCTTCAAGCTTCTTCAAGTAACGAAGCATCTCATGCTCAGTGTGATGTGAGTTGAATACTGGATGAGTTAAAATCTTATCAGTACGTAGAACTGCGTCACTTAAAGAGATTTTGGCTTCACTTGGTAATGGCTGTGCTTTATTGGTAAATAGCTGAGTTAGGGTTTCAAAGTCAGCTGCATTACTGGTTTCGGAGAAAGAAATAGACAGCTTGCTGTCGCCTTCACGCCATAAGTTATAGCCTACATTTTCTGCATTTTCATAGATTTGAGTGGCCAGTTTTTCAGAGCCACAGTCGACCAATACTGTATCAAAGATTTGATCATGAACTACTTTTAGCTCACTGTTAGAGGCTTTAATCGCGTCACTAAAGGCAGTAGCCATAGCGTGAATGCGAGTGGCAATACGTTTTAGACCTTCTGGGCCATGATACACAGCGTACATGCCCGCTAAGTTGGCTAGCAATACTTGTGACGTACAAATGTTTGAGTTGGCCTTCTCGCGGCGAATGTGCTGCTCACGAGTTTGTAGCGCCATACGTAGGGCAGTATTGCCTTGAGCGTCTTTTGAAACCCCGATAATACGACCAGGGGCTGAGCGTTTTGCCTTATCAGTAAAAGCGAAATAAGCGGCGTGTGGACCACCAAAGCCCATTGGAATACCAAAGCGCTGCGTGCTACCTAAAGCCACATCAGCACCCATAGCGGCTGGTGATTTCAATAACACTAAGCTCATAATGTCACTGACCACTAGAGCATAGGTTTTGTTCTGTTTAACCGCAGCGATTACCTCTGTTAAATCAACTACGTCACCTTCTTTGCCTACGTATTGGAAGATGGCACCGAAGAAGTCGCCTGATTTGGCAGTTTCAAAATCACCGACAACCACCTCCCAACCAAAGTATTTGGCACGGGTACGGATAACATCTAAAGTTTGGGGATAAATACGCTCATCGACGAAGAACTGGTTGGATTTGCTTTTGCGAACACGCTTCGCCAACGCCATGCCCTCAGCGGCAGCAGTGGCTTCGTCAAGCAATGAAGCGCCGGCTAATTCTAGGCCAGTAAGGTCAATACAAACTTGCTGGAAGTTCAATAAAGCCTCTAAGCGACCTTGTGAGATTTCAGCTTGGTAAGGGGTGTAAGCGGTATACCAGCCTGGATTTTCTAAGACGTTACGCTGAATAACAGCGGGCATACGTACCGGCGAGTAGCCTTGGCCAATATAACTTTTGTTAACCGTGATGTCATCAGCCATGCCACGGAGCTTGGCCAGAGCATTATGCTCACTCATGGCTTTTGGTAGATCTAGTTCGCGGTTCATGCGTACAGCTTCAGGCACAGTATCAGCAATAAAGCTGTCCATGTCATCATAGCCAACCGCTTTAAGCATTTCTGCTTGATCATTAGCACCTGAACCTAAGTGTCTGGCTACGAAGCGTGCTTCGTCAAATAGACCGTCAAAAGATAGGTTAGAGTTTGTGTTTTGTGAGGTCATGGCAGTCCTTAATGGTTAAGTCAAATATGTGGCTAGGGTTCTACGGCAATAAGCGAGAAAACCGTAAAGCCGGATTAAACTGGCAGTTGTCATACCGGTTATAAAACTTGTAATTAAACCCGTTTAACGAATGTATCGTAATCAAAACGGAATTGGCTGTGATAAATACCTTTTTCGGCACGCTCACCAGCAGCAATCATCATAACCACATGGTGGTGGTCACTAAGATTAAGTAGTTTTTTTAAGGCAGGCTCATCAAAGCCGCCCATAGCACAGCTATCAAAGCCATGAGCACGAATGGCTAAGATTAAGTTTTCGGCAGCCAGTGCTGTGTTATACATGGCCCAGTTTTTGATATCGTCATAAGTGTAGCAAGGGGTTTTAATAGGGCCTTTAAACTGTCTTACCGCTTTGGTCATTCCCCATTTGACGACAGAGAAAACGCCTGCAGGACCTCGTAAGAAATCCATAGGGACAATTTTTTCATAGTAGTCGCGTACTTTTTTTGGGGCGTTGCCATCTGGAAAGTCGCGAATATTTTGTTTGGCATGGTCGCGCCAAGTGTCGGTTCTAGCAACGACAGCAATCAGCTTATTGGCGGTTCTGGCTGCATTTTGGTTCATGCAAATCTTGTTGGCTTTGCTACGCTTGTCTGGCGTTTCAATCACATAGAACTCCCAAGGCTGTAAGTTGCTTGAGTTGGGAGCAAGCATGGCTAAGCGCAAGCAGTCTTGCAATACGTCATCTGGAATAGGGGTGTCTGTAAATCTTCTTACCGAGCGACGTGACTCAACTACTTCTGTGAAGGCGGCTAAATTCTTTGACGATCTGATATCTTGCATAGCATCACCTTGCTCTGTTTTAGCCTCTTGGGTAGGGGTAGGACTTCCTTGATCTTGGTTTGACATAACGTATTTATCCCTAAATAGTTAATGAGATGAGGGCGTAAATAACTAAGCGTCGCCTCAAGGATGAAACAACGCCGTTCACGCCATATTAATAAGACAAGCCTATCAATTACAGGTCAGCTTGATACTCTTCAGCCGACAGTAGTGAGTCATAATCGTCAGCATTGTCAGGCTTAATACGATACATCCAGCCATCGCCATAGGGGTCGGTGTTGATAACTTCTGGGTCGTCTTCAAGTGCTTCGTTGATCTCCACAACTTCACCAGTGATAGGTGCATACACGTCTGAAGCTGCTTTAACAGATTCAACAACAGCCACTTCATCATCTACTGCTACGGTATCGCCCACATCTGGAAGCTCAACATAGACGATATCGCCAAGCGCATCTTGAGCATGGTCAGTAATACCGATAGTGATGGTGCCGTCATCTTCCATGCGTAACCATTCGTGGCTAGCAACATACTTTAATTCTGATGGAACATTACTCATAAATTTCTCCAAAAAGGTAGAGGGGTGGGTTAATAAAAAGTTTAACGCTAAGTGATTGAGAGTAATCAAATTAGGTTGAGTGGGGGTTGCTACAAAATAAACTGTATCGCCTATTCACTATAGCAAAGTATAGGGTGGTTTTTTAGTAAAAATAACCCGCTTTGTTCTGCAACAAACCGCCCTATAATGACTGCTGTATATAGCACTATAATGAATGAGCACTACAAGTCGATGACTGAGTATTAGTCAAATTGCTTTTTGCCATTTCGTACAAAAGGTAGCTTTAATACACGAACATCGACGAATTTACCTTTGCCGCGCAAATCTACTTGTACAGTGTCTGCATCAGTCACTGACTCTGGGATACGGGCGATGGCAATAGACTGCTTTAGGCTAGGCGAGAAGGTGCCACTGGTGATAATACCGGTGGTTTCTTGATCGGTGCCTTGATTGATAGTAACGGTCATGCCCTCACGTAGTACACCACGGGACTCTAATAATAAGCCCACTTGCTTCATTGAGCTGCCATCTTCTTTGGCTTGTTTGCGCTTAGCGGTTAAGGCTTCACGGCCAACGAAATCACGGTCATCTTTAAGCGCTAATGTCCAGCCCATGTTGCACTCGTAAGGACTGGTAGTTTCATCCATATCGTGGCCGTATAGGTTCATGCCCGCTTCCATACGCAAGGTATCACGAGCGCCTAGGCCTGCAGGCTTAATACCATGATCTAGCAGTAGTTGATAAAATTCTGCGGCGCTATCACCGGGCAGAATAACCTCAACGCCGTCTTCACCGGTATAACCGGTACGGGCCACAAACCAGTCAGCCGCTTCGGTGTCTGTTAAGTCCGCACCAACGAAAGGCTTAAGATCGTCCAAGATATCAGACCAGCTTGGCTTGGCTTGCTTAAGTTTAGCCACCGCATTAGGGCCTTGAATAGCCAGAATAGCCAGATCAGGACGTTCAGTTAAGGTGACCTCAAAGTCTTCGGCTACTTTGTCAAACTGAGCCAAATCTTTATCGTGAGTAGCGGCGTTAGAGACGATGCGGTACTGAGTTTCGGCTTCATTCATTAAATAAACGATTAAGTCATCGATGATGCCGCCCTCAGCATTTAGCATGCCTGAATACAGAGCCTTACCTACGGTTTTAAGCTTGGCAACATCGTTCGCCAATAGTTTTTGCAACCAAGCTTTCGCCTCAGCGCCTTCGACATCGGTAATGACCATGTGTGATACATCAAACATACCAGCATCGGTACGCACTGCTTCGTGTTCATCAATCTGAGAGCCGTAATGGATAGGCAATTCCCAGCCAGAGAAATCTACAATTTTACCGTTATTGTCCACATGCGACTGATAAAGGGGAGTACGTTGTAAAGTGGTCATGACAAATCCTTGTGGTTAGTAATAAAAGCAATTAACAAACTATATAATTAACAAACTATATAAACCGCTACTGTATCGTAAACAATTTACAGCAAAAACATTCAATCCAAAAACAAGCTTAACTGTATCTTAGTAAGGTAAGCTTAAAAAAGGCATAAAAAAAGGCAAATAAGTCAACGAGTCATATCCCTTATCAGTTAGTACCGATAAAGAGTCTCGAATTACTTATTTGCCCTATCTGTCCTGTGACCTGAGATTTTCGATAGTGGCTCATCACCGCTATCTTTTCCCCTTCGGTGGGTACTTATAATGTTAAGCACCACTCTCCAGATTTGTCATTGTTGTCCTAGCTTAGCTGTACTACATATATATGTGCAATGTATATAAAGGCTAAGGCACAGACCCATCCTTACATGATGTTCTAGCATACGGAGGGTTAATGAGTTATTCAGTCCGGTTACCTGAGCGATTGGCAGGGTGCTTACGCCTTCGGTGGCAGTCAAGTTTAATAACCAAATGTTGGGATTTAGTGACTATCAAATTAATCGGTGAATCAATCGGCAAATTAATTGGCGAATCAATTTTTACGATGTCAGTACCGCTGTTTTATTTGTGGTCAAAAAACTACTGCGCTCTCCTGAAAAACGCCCTTATTATGAAAGGTGCGAACCTATTTTACAAGTCACAAATTTCAAGCAGTGTGTTAGCCTTGCTAAAACCACGCAAAAAACAAGGTTTGCGCTACCAAATACAAGCAAGTACAAAATAAAAGCGAGACGACAGACAGTTATCTGTACTAATTTTAAATTTAGCCTAAGCAAACCTAAAAAACCACGTTAATGTGTCACCTTACATTGAGTTTAATAGCACATTGTTAGTACATTGGTTATCATAAGCATCTTTCATTGACATCCTACTGTATTATATAGCCCTAAATTGCCCTATGTTATTTATATAAGCCTAAGCTATATAAGCCTATTTATATAAGAATAAGCCATATAACCTGAGCTTGCCTCCCAAAACGGGGCTAACTAGGGACTCATGTATAAATAAATTCATACACAACTAAAGAACAGCAAAAGGTAACCTGCAATGCATTGTGATATTTACAAATTCCCTAAGCACAGCGAAATGTACGTATATATAGCAAGACCTGACTACCCTGATGACACTGATGAGATTAAGGATTGGTTAGGCGTATTGCCCAAAGATTTGCGTAAAAGTTTAGGGGAAGCTAAGTTCTTAATGCATCTAGATTTGGTAGAGACCAAAAAATTAGCCCGAGTCGATAAAAATGAAGTAATAGAAAAACTGAACGTGCAAGGTTATTTTGTACAAACCCCACCCTCAGACGTTTTATTAGCCCAAGCGCAAGCCCGAATGAAAGATGCGCAGGATAAGCGTTACGATTAATTGTCAAAATTTAACTTTTTCAATTATTGTAGAAAACATTTAAAATAGATATTAGCCGCTTACTATAAAAATTGAGGGTGGTGATAAAGAGGGGGCTGTTGACTATTATTGCTTGCTTCGATTTGGTTTATTATTAACTAAGTCGTGGTAGAATATGCCAACTTAAGCATGACCTATTACTGTTTGCTAATGACAAAAACAATTACAGCAGTAAGTTTAATTTAACTTTAATTGACTAGTAGACTGAGCATTGCATGGAATGGTTACGCAATATTGTTATTAATTTGCCGCTGGATGAAATCAGCGATTCAGTGAGCCGACTGACGATTTGGTGGAGTCACTTAGTGGCTGATGTGCCAGCAGATATGTTGCCAATATATGCCTATGTCGGATTTTCTGTCATTGTCCTTTTATTGTGGTTGTTTATTGTTAGGGTTCTGCCCAGTCCGTTAGGTGGCATGAGCTGGCTGGCTTTATTCTCCATTTTATTGGCACCAGGCTCTGCTGCGGGTAATACTGGTGAAGTAGCTCCTGCCAGCATTGGCGTGGTCTACGGTATCTTAATGAAAGATCCGGGACTGGCACTGCGTAGTCTGCTGCCCATTTTAGTGGTATTCGCTGTGGGATTAGTCCTGGGCTTTATTTGGCAAATGATTAGGAACATTGTTGAAAAAAGCGCTGATGAGTCTCGTCAACAGGCTTTGGCTGATGAAAAAGCGAATATGCAGTTGGCCTCAGCCAATTATGTTGAGCTGGTTCAGGGTGATGCAGAAGTACCCAAAGAAGTCACTAATGAGCCTATGCTAACCAAG
>JAHHUJ010000057.1 GCA_020024075.1 Psychrobacter sp. | reverse complement strand
GCGTGGCGTTTTAAGTAGTATTTTAGATAAGTGCAGTAAACCCTAGCTCACTTATTTAAACCCAAAAAAAGACCCTTTGTTCAATAACGAAGGGTCTTTTGTTATATGTACAGTTTTATATTTCTATAATACAAAATAGCCGCTATAAAACCATTTTAATACCAATAGCAATTAACACCACACCGCCCAGTATCTCTGCTTTATCCTCAAGCCATGTCCCGGATTGACGACCTAGATACACCCCGACAAAGCTAAACATAGCCGTAACCAATGCAATAATTAGACAAGCCATCCAAGCATTCACTGCCAATAAATTGAGTGTAAACCCTGCCGCCATCGCATCAATGCTAGTGGCAATCGCCATAGTGGTCATCAGCTTATGGTCAATTTTTGTATTATCGTCTGCTCCAAGCTCCTCTTCTTCCTCGCCACTTATTGCTTCATACAGCATTTTTGCGCCCAGAGTCACTAAGATAATACAGCCTATCCAAGGCGCAGCCGAGGCCAACCAGCCCAATACCGCTGAGCCGAGCAGATAACCAATCAGCGGCATAACCCCTTGAGCAATGCCAAAATATAGCCCCGCCATGACCGCTAGCTTGAACACAGTTTGAGCCCTATCAGGCTGGTCTACTGCTGAGTTGATGTGTTTGGTGGTGAGTGTCGTCGCACTGGCTTGTTTTGCACCGAGTCCAATCGATACCGCGAAAGCATCCATTGCTAGAGCAATAGCCAATAACAGAATTTCAATCATGATTAACCGTTAACTTTATCCCAAAAACTACGCTTTTTACTGTGCTTATCAAGTGGCCCTACGACGAATTCATAATGGCTTAGCATTCCATCGTAAAACAACCCTTGTTTAGTGACTTGCTCATCTAATTGCTTGAGCTTTTTATAATAGCGAGCAGCGATGCCATAAGCTGTTTTTCGAGAATTATCTAAAATATCGAGTAATAAACTACGATACACGATAATTTTAATTATTTTAGCCTCTTCTGGTAATGTTTTAAGAAACTCAGTCAATGTCATATAGCTATATTTATCAAACTCAGTCTGTCTTTCTACAGCCATGGTACTGGCTAAGTCTAGCTTATTTATTTCTATTAACAATTCGACAGCTACTAAAACATTGTTTTGTTGTTTTGCTAATTCATAGGCTTTTTGCAACCAAGCCTCTTGCTCAGAAGCAGGAACTAATGCCAATATTTTATTAAGGCTTTTAGGGGAAGGGTACAGGGTAAATGATTCTTCTAACACAGCCAGCTGTGATTTAGTATCTCCTTGTTTTTTATATATTTTATTCAACCATTTTAATTTTTTTAACTGTTCTTCCACAATATCAGTTGGCCAATATTTATCTAGATAATACTTGGCTTTGTTATAAGCTTTATTTTTAAAAAAGACACTTATTAATTTATTCAATAACTGAGAATTATACAAGCACTGAGGTTGGTGTTTTATATACAACCGTTCATAGAGATCAACATCGCCCAAAGATTCAGCTAAGTATTCAAGCGCATAGCCCAGCTTAAATTTCTCCAAATTAAGTTCATCATCTTGTGTATACAGCGTAAACTTTGTTTTGCCTTTTTTTATAACCTGCTTTTCCTTTGCCGCAATTTTGGAACAAACCTCATCATATTGTTGCTCCAGATCATCTATAAGCGTTAATATCTCATTATCTGAAAGCAACTGATTAACCCCTAAATATATCGTATCTTTAGTGGAATAATCATTATCTTGGACAATGTCTTTTACCTTTTGTATCCAAAACTGACTCAATAAATCTTGCTCATCCAGTAGCGTTATTTCTTTTTCTTTAGCATAACAGGTTGCCGCTACTGCTACCCAGTCCTCACTTAAACTACGATATACATCTCCCACATAGCCATCAGAGTCATCACAACGTTCCAAGCTATTATTGGTTGAGGTCATAAATAACTCTATTAGTTCTAGACAGGCTTGCGGCTGATCAAAGTGTAAACTCATAACATCATTTTTTAGATAATCAAGCTCTGCTGCAAATTCTCTTGATTCCCAATAGTCTACAAACTTACGCCGTCTACCTAAGCCTTTTAGGGAAGTTTTTAACTTCTTTATTAGTGCAGGTTTATCTGCTTGTAATAGCAATCTTTCTATTTTTTTATCTAACACCTTGTCTATACCATAGATGTCCGAAATAAAACTAACCAGAAGTGGCTTGGGCAGTTTGGCTAAAATACTTTGTTCGTTGTTATCAAGCATTTCTTTTACTCTACATTAAAGGTTGATAGTAACTAGAGGGCTATAAATTTAATGGTTAATCTAGGTTTTATAACAGACAATAGCACTTTTTTGTTTCACGTGAAACAAAGAAGCCACCTTGCGAGCAAGATGACTTCTTTTAATACTAATTATGACACGTTGAAATTAGATATCTAAGTTACTTACAGTCAGCGCATTTTCTTCAATGAATTGACGGCGAGGCTCTACATCATCGCCCATCAAGCATGTAAATAAATGATCCGCTGCGATGGCATCTTCAATAGTCACCTTTAACATACGGCGGTTTTCAGGATCCATCGTGGTATCCCATAGCTGGTCAGCATTCATCTCGCCCAGACCTTTATAACGCTGAACAGATAAGCCGCGGCGCGCCTCTTGCATCACTTGCTGCCATAAATGGTCAAAGTCACGAAGTAAGACATCTTTTACGGTGCCTGTTGTGGTATCACGACGAATAAATGCCGTATCGGTTAATAGCGTATTCCACTCTGCAGACAGACGAATTAAGCGCGCATATTCTCCGGAGTTTAAGAAGCCGATATCAAGCAGGTAGTGCTGCGCTAAATTGTGCACATAAATGGTGATGCGAGGCAGCCACTGCGGCTTAGTTGACAGTATTTCGCTGTCTGCATCCTCACTATCTTCATTCGAGCCATCCCCTTTTGCTCCCAGTTTAAAATTAAACTGGTTATTGGCATCTTTCGCCGCTTCAGACAGCTCATCAGTGTGCGGGGCATGGATGTTATCAAGCTCAATCGATGGGCGTAAGTCACTACCAAAGCGCTCTAGTTGCTGCTGCAACTTCTCTTTCCACTCACTCATGGCCTCATAGTCATAAGTCATTTCAGTGGTCAGTTTAGGCACATGAGTTAGAGCATCTAGCAACAGCGCGGGGTAGCGAATCTGTAAACGAGACTTCACCAGTTGAGTTTGGTTATAGTCATTTAATAACTTCTCTAGCGCTTGACCTGTAATCGGTGGTGCATCTTCACTGATGTGTAGCTTCATCTCATCAATGGTAGATGACAGTAGATAGGCTTTTAATGCCTCATCGTCTTTGAGATATAACTCTTGACGGCCTTTTTTCACTTTATAAAGTGGCGGCTGAGCAATATAAATATAGCCACGCTCAATCAGCTCTGGTGTCTGACGGAAGAAGAAAGTTAGCAGTAAAGTTCTAATGTGAGAACCATCAACGTCCGCATCGGTCATGATGATGATTTTGTGGTAGCGAACTTTATCTGGGTTATATTCATCTGGACCAATACCACAGCCTAAAGCAGTGATTAGCGTACCCACTTCAGCAGACGACAGCATCTTGTCAAAACGAGCACGTTCTACGTTAAGAATCTTACCTTTTAGCGGTAAAATAGCTTGTGTCTTACGGCTACGACCCTGCTTAGCAGAGCCGCCCGCAGAGTCCCCTTCCACAATATACAGCTCAGACAGTGCAGGGTCTTTTTCTTGACAGTCTGCTAATTTACCCGGTAAGCCAGCAATGTCTAGCGAGGTCTTACGGCGGGTTAATTCACGAGCTTTACGCGCCGCATCTCGGGCACGGGCTGCATCAATAATCTTACTAGCAATGGCTTTGGCCGCCCCTGGGTGCTCAAGCAGATAATCACTAAACTTATCATGCATCGCTGATTCGACCGCAGATTTCACTTCGCTTGATACCAGTTTATCTTTGGTCTGACTTGAGAATTTAGGATCAGGTACTTTAACCGAAACAATAGCCGTTAAGCCTTCACGGGCATCATCACCTGTGGTATTAACCTTCTCTTTTTTTATCATTTTTTCGTTGTCCATATAGGTATTTAGACAACGAGTTAAGGCTGAGCGGAAGCCTGATAAGTGAGTTCCGCCATCTTTTTGTGGAATATTGTTGGTGAAGCACAGCACTTTTTCATTATAAGTGTCGGTCCACTGCAAGGCTGCTTCGACCACGATGCCGTCATCTTGCTCACTGACAAAGTGGAAGACTTCGTTAAGCCCCTCTTTACCGGAGTTGATGTAAGCCACAAACTCTGATAAGCCACCTTTGTGTTCAAAGATATGCTGTTTATCTGTACGCTCATCGGTCAAGACAATGCGCACGCCTGAGTTTAAGAAGGACAACTCACGCAAGCGCTTGGCTAAAATCTCAAAATCAAAGGTAGTACCAGTGAATACCTCAGGGCTTGGATAAAAGCGGATTTGGGTGCCTGTACGGTCCGTTGCATCTAGCATTTGGATGTCGCCGTCTGGCACCCCATCGCTATAAGTTTGCTGATAATGATGACCTTCACGCCAGATATTCATTTCAAGCTTTTTAGACAGAGCGTTTACTACCGATACCCCTACTCCGTGCAAACCACCTGATACTTTATAACTGTTGTCATCAAACTTACCACCGGCATGAAGCACGGTCATAATAACTTGAGCGGCTGATACCCCTTCCTCTGGGTGCACATCTACTGGAATACCACGGCCATTATCCATGACACTGACCGATTCATCTTCATGGATGATGATGTCAATTTGGTCACAATGTCCTGCTAACGCCTCGTCAATGGAGTTATCGACGACCTCAAATACCATGTGATGTAAGCCCGTGCCGTCATCGGTATCGCCGATATACATGCCTGGACGGACGCGTACTGCTTCAAGCCCTCTTAATACTCGAATATTCTTTGAGCTATATTCTTCTGGATGTGCCCCTTCAGGGATGTCTGATGCATCGGTCCCCTCTGGCAAGCTAGCAGCTAGCTCTTGCTCGGTATTATGGTTTGATTCACTCATGTTATATCCTTTCCTAAAACGGCAATGCTGATATCATCAGCAATTCAAATGGCATAGGGGGTTTGACAGCTTACTTGTTAATGTTACGCACACTCTTGCTTAATACTTACTTAACTGGCTGTTCACTGACTTAACGGGTGATCTACTTTATAATTTATCTGGTTAAATCAGCGTCCATTAATCAGTGTTTGGCCTTCCAATCTAGCCAAATACGCAGGTTTCTATGCCTATAAATTCACTATAAAACTTATTCGGCATTATAGCATTTTTTGGGGATAAAAGCATGAGAGATATGGGGTTGAATTGCCCTATATTATACTGGTGAGGGCCTAATTTCTCACTTCTTCAGTCACCTGCCCTTGTTTCACGTGAAACATTTTTGCCTGTGGCCAATAATGGCTGATTTTAGCCATTATTTGAGGCTCTAAACTGGTAATAAATACTTGGCAAGAAAGCTGTGACAGGGAATTTAATAAGATAGTCAAAGCTCGGTCATCCAATTCAGCAGTAATATCATCCAACAGCACTAGAGGCATCAATGCCTCCTCACTGATAGCAGCAAAGTCCCCTTCTGGTTGCAGCGTCGCCAATAGTGGCAACTGTGATAGCTTCAAGGCGGTGATTAATAGCTTTTTTTCACCACGAGATAGTACATTTGCTGCTTGCTCACGCACATTGCCTATTAAGCCAGACTCCTCCAACTCATAAAAGTCTTGCGCTACTTGACAAGGCTGTATAGGGTCTAGTGTAGATTCTGAGGCTTGTGGTTCTGAGATTTTAAGTTCTGTACCTTGTTGCGCTATGCTTTGAGTGCCTGCAACTTGAGAGCTTGTATCTTGAGAGCTTGTATCTTGAATAGCGGCCACTTGCTGTCTTGCCGCATCATCTTCAACCCACAGCACTTGTACGTCCGCTCGGTGACAACCAATGCGGGTATATCCCGTCTGACAGTCTTGAGCCAAACGCTGCTGCAATAGCTCATCTAAAGCAGTCTCAGTGTTATACCCTGCCAAAAACTTAAGCTGAATAAAAGGGGCATAGTCAGGTAAAAGCTGTTGAATAAGGGTGTTAAATAAAGGCTGCCACTCCTCAAAGGCCTGCTGACGATAATGAGTAATTAGCGCGGCGTGATTGGCCAGTCCTTTGTCCCAAGCCGCCAACTCTTGTAACTGATAAGAAGACAATTTCGGCGACTGCTTTAATAATGCATTTCTTTGCTTGAGTAAGCGTTGGTACGATAACCACTGAGGGTGAAATCCAGGTTTCACGTGAAACGTAATCCAGTCTAATAATTGTCTGCGGCTGCCACTGCCAATTTCCAAAATATCCATAGAAGACGGATCAATAAGCAACGTAGGCAGCTGCTTGGTCAAAGCACTTTGAACATAAACCGTTTGCTGGTCAAGACGCATAATACTGCTGGCATCTTGCGCCTTTTGAATCGCCATACTACTGCCATTGGCAAATTTAGCATATACCGTGGCATGAGGTGCATGATGAGAAATGTAGCGTTTTGGCTGGTGGTGCCGAAAGCTTTTGCCGCGAGAGAGCAGGTATAAAGATTCTAATAAAGAGGTTTTACCACTGCCATTGGCACCAATAAAAACATTACACTGCCCCGGCTGAATATGAACCGCTTGCAAGTTACGCAATTGATGAACACTAAGTTGGGTCAGCATAGAACACGCCTTTATTATCTATTGAATGCTATAGATGAGGGCACTGCCCTCGTGATTAAAGTCCAGTCTCATTACCGACTAGGCATTGTTAAGTTTTTCATATCTGTATCTTAGAGTAAACCGGTCTATTTCATTTAACATAATATATAGAAGCTATAAGACTAACATTATGTTAAATAACTCAAGCCCATATTTATCATAAGCTACCGATATAAAAGGTTTTTTTATGCAATAAAAAAGCAAAACCATAAGGCTTTGCTTTTTTAGATAGACTACAATAACCGCTTGGGTAAAATAACATTTAAATACGCATCGGCATGATGACATACTGGTGCTGGGTATCATTCAACTGATTCACCAGTACCGAGCTATTGGCTTGGCTCATGTGTAGCTGAACCTCCCCTGCCAATACGTCTAATACATCTTGTAAATAAGCGGCATTAAAAGACAATTCGATCGGCTCACCTTGATACTTCACCTGTAATGCTTCTACCGCTTCATCTTGCTCAGCATTATTGGCACGAACTTCCACATTCCCATCTTGTGAGAACTTAAAAATAACCCCACGTGACTTCTCATTACTAAGAATAGAGACCCGTCTTAGCACATCTGTCATCTGATCTTTATTGACCAAGGCTATTTTATCAGTATTATGTGGCATCACTCGGCGATAATCAGGGAATTTGCCGTCAATTAAACGCGCCGTAAACGTCACTTTGATACTGTCGTCAATCTGACCGGTGCTATCGACATTACCAAAAGGCAAAGTAACTTGCAAAAACTCTCTACCAAATACCAGGGTCAAATTACCATCGTTATCGCCTACTAACTTACCCAGCTCATTGCCCAAGCGCTCAAGCTCAATAACTGCTTTACGTGGCAAGATGGCCTGCATAGTAAAATCATCAGCAACATCAATCACACTACGGGCCAATGCTAGGCGGTGACCATCAGTGGCCACAGTGGTTAGCTGTCGCTGCGCCACCTCAAAAAGCATACCCGTTAAGTAATAGCGTACATCTTGAATGGCCATCGCAAACTGAGTTTTTGCCATCAAATCCATCAACACCGTTCTACTCAAAGTCAATGGTGTAATATTGGCAGGATTACCCAGTACCGGGAACTCTGACGCAGGTAAGGTACCTAGTACAAAACGACTTTTACCACTGGTAATAATACAACGCTCGTTGGCTTCAGCGCTCAGATTGATCATGGTATCTTTGGGTAATAACTTACAGATTTCATGCAGTTTATAGGCCGGCAATGTGGTGGCACCTATAACGCCTGTGGCACCATTACCCAGCTTAACTTCCGCACTTAACTCTACTTCCAAATCTGAAGCCGTCAAAATCAGTAGTTGCTCAGTGATTTCCAGCTTTATATTGCCCAGAACGACCATGTTATGGCGTTTGTCTGCTGCTTTGGCAATCAAGTTGATGGCTTTTAACAGCAGTTCACGATTTATAGACAGTTGCATAATATTGGACTCTTTAATGGGGTCTTAATGGGATTATACCCAGTTTAATATTACTTATTTGGTTTCGCTAACACTTTTATTGTCTTTAATTATTTTTATGGTTAGGGCTGTTAAGTATAACCAATTGAGCGGCGCTGTGCACAACAAGCATCATAATTGATTATCGCCCTACTCGCTTCATTATCCCGCTTGTAGTGTCATTGATAACGCTTTGTACTCTTTGTCTAATACCGGATCTTCACTGCGTAACTGAGCGACTTTTTCACAAGCATGCATCACCGTGGTGTGATCGCGTCCTCCAAAGGACTGACCAATATCTGGAAAGCTATCTTTGGTAAGCTCTCGAGCCAATGCCATCGCTATTTGGCGCGGACGCGCAATACTACGAGTACGCTTTTTACTCATCAAATCTTTTACCGATACATCATAATACTCGGCCACTACTTTGCGGATATTATCCATACTCACCGCTTGCGAGCGAATGGCTATCACATCTTTTAGGGCATATTGCACCATATCTAAATCAATAGGATTACCGGTTAAGTTGGCATTAGCCACCACCTGATTTAGCGCCCCCTCTAAGCGTCTCACGTTGGACACCACGTTTTGAGCGATAAACAGCGCACATTCTTTTGGTAGCTCTACCCCTGACAAGGTGGCTTTTTTCTGCAAAATCTGCATCCGAGTTTCCATCTCTGGCGGCTCTATTGCCACAGCCAAACCAGATGAGAACCTGGAGCGAAAGCGTTCATCAAACTCAGTCATTTGTGACGGGTGACGGTCAGAGGCCAAGATTACCTGCTTATCCTCTACCATAAAATCAGCAAATAATGACAAGAACTCATTACTTGATTTGCTTTTACCCGCCAAAACGTGCACGTCGTCAATAATTAACAGATCTACCCGTTTAATTTTGCGCTTAAACTGCTCAATTTTTTGGTTACGCAGCGCATAGACCAGCTGGTTGATAAACTTCTCTGATGAAAAATAATAAAAAGTTTTGCCAATCTTTAAGTATTTATGAGCCACAGAATGCATTAAATGGGTTTTACCCAGTCCTGATGCCCCATATAAAAATAACGGATTATGCCGGTTCTGTGACTGCTTCTTACCCAGCTCTTGACAGGCTTTGTAAGCCAACATATTCGACTTACCACTCACAAAAGTCTCAAAGGTAAAGTAGGGGTTGATATAACTTAGAGATTTATCAGAGCCCATTTGTGAAGCTTCATTAACAGCAGACTCCACACCAGCTGGGTGCGTGCTTGATCGGGCCCCATTATATTGACCACCAACAGTAGCTTGATTGTCTACTGAATCTCGAGGGGCTTGCTGCACACTACTTTCGACCTGAATAACAACTTGGCTTATCGCCCCGTTACTGTGCTGCTTCGCCAGTTGCTCAATCGCATTAAAATGATTTTCTTGTACATGAGACACAAAGTATTGGTTTGGTGCCAGTAACTCTAACTTATTGCCAACCACTTTAGCAGACAGTGGCCTAAGCCACATCGTAAACTCATTTTCTTTGAGCTGATATCTTAAATCATTAAGACACCTATCCCATAACGACAAACTATCTGACATGACCCATTAACCCTAGTAAAACGGACAAAAGAAGAAGAATAGGGGAGGTAAAAAAGACGGTCCCACCCTGTTTTGAGGGGCTACTTTAACATATAAATCCACAAATATCATCACAATTATTCTGTGGATAACTTTGTTATTAAAGCTGTGGATAACTTATTTTGAAGAGTTATACAGAGTTTAGCAACAGGTTATCAACAACAATAACCACAGGTTAAAATAATGATTTAATTGCATTTTTTGCAGTTATTCACAGCTAAACAAGGTACTAACAATAACAAAAGAACTATTATATATATAGTTATGGGGAACATCGCTTTCTGTGGATAAGTTTTCAATAAATTAAAAACCTCTGCGGTAAAACAACAAAAGATCCACCTAAAAAATAAGGAACTAGCACAGTAATTAAACGTCAAATCAAAGTCTAAACTTAAGCTTTACAGCAATTAAATAGACTCTAAAACCAGATAAGTTTATTGCTAATAATAAGATTTCTAACTAAGTTTTAGCATTTAGCATTTAGCATTTAGCATAAAGCAAATATCAATCCTGTTTTGAACTTAGTTTGAACTTAATTTGAAACAGGTTTAAAGCTAGATAGTTATTGAATAAGCATTTACTGTAAATATTCATAGCAAGCACTCATTAGTGCTAAATATTCACCAAAGCTAGCTAGTTAAGCTTAGTATTAGAAACTGAGTGTGCAAAAAAGCAGTCTGTTTATCTGTCTAGTCTTGTGGCTAGGTGGCACTAAAGACTTATTTTTGAATGCTCAGCAACATAGCTCGGCATTTAATCCAAGATATTTAAAAACCGCAGTCATACAGAATGAACAGCATAAACTTAAAACTTTTGACCGGGTCTTCAGGGCAGTTTTTAGCTAAACAAGCAGCTCATTAGAAAATAACTCTTGAGGAATAGTTTGTTGAAAAAATAGCTATTGTGTAAATTATCTTAATATAAACCACCAAAATAGGTCGGTGAAACCGTGTTTATTTGTTAAGTATAACTATACAGATAAGATAAAACGGTGCGATAAAATAGTACTGTATGATTTTCATAAACAAACGATGGATAGAGCTTTTTTGATACCTATTTTATTTACGATCGCTGAGGGTTGGTTTGACGCAAAAAACGAAAACATACCTTCGTAAAAATGCTTGTTTCTTGATGGAGAATTAGGGTTATCAGTTATCAGCTAATAGCGGTCTGGTTATTAATCCCGTTATTAACACAAGCTACCTAGCGATCGCCACTAACTTTTAGCTGACTGCCTAAGCTTGATTGCTTAAGCTTGAGTGACTACTTTACCCAATCCGTTGTCATTTTACCCAATCCATTGTCATTAACGGCCTAAAACCTTTATTTATTATTG
>JAHHUJ010000056.1 GCA_020024075.1 Psychrobacter sp. | reverse complement strand
CCCACCGCTTAGGGCAGGGGACAGTAGCAATAATTTGTAACCGACGGCTCATTTAAATAGCAGACAGTAGTTGTCAAAATAAAAGCCAAACTTTAAAAAAAGGATTGCCGATGTCAACGCGAAATAAATTAAAGTTACACAAAGTAAAAATTGGCTTAATGCTAATCATGACCAGCTCTTTGTTTTTGAGTGCTTGTACCGTGACTGGGCTAGTTGGCACCACGACCAGTCTTTAATCATTATTAGCTGATTGAATTCTCAGTCAAGTTTTAGGTCACTAGCCACTTCACTTGGTCTATCAATAGGTTAAGCGTTAATTTTATAGAGCCGTACTTACTGCAAAGTTTGTACGGTTTTTTGCCAACCTCCCTTTACTGATATACAATTGCTCGGTTTTTCAACCTCAAATAAAAAGGTTAACACCTCATGGGCAAAGACCATTCTACAACACAAAAAAAACCGACCAATCCTTTGTTTTATGGATTTATGCTGCTGTCCTTCTTCTTTGGCGCAGGTAACCTTATATTTCCGCCGATGCTGGGCATGAACTCAGGCTCTAATTTTACGCCTGCGGTTTTGGGATTTATCACGACCGCCATTGCTTTGCCTATGCTGACTCTAATTGCCATTGCTAAGTCAGGTGGCGGAATCTTGAGTCTGGGTCGCCGAGTGCACCCTGTTTTTGCTTATATTTTTGCCATCTTAATCTACCTGTCGATTGGGGCCATGTATGGCATTCCTAGAGCAGCAAACGTCGGTTATGAAATGGGATTTCGTCATTTTATTAATCTGCCCGAAGGCATTAGTTTAACGCTGTACGTGGTGGTGTTTTTTAGTCTGTGTTATTTTTTAGCGTCAAGATCTGGTCGATTAGTCGATGTGATAGGTAAGTTTTTAACGCCTATTTTATTGATCACTATTGCTTTGCTTTGTGGTTTGGCATTTATAAATCTGACGCCTAGTGATCACATGGCTGCCGAGCAGTTTAGAGACAATCCTTTGTCTGCCGGCATTATTGAAGGTTACTTTACTTTAGATGCCTTAGCAGGCTTAGCCTTTGGTACGGTCCTCGCTAATGCTATTATCAGCGAGAGTGGGGGTGAGCATAATAAAGCGGCCAATGATACGCACGTAGTGACAGTGATGATTAAGTCCTCCTTGATTGCGGGTCTATTTTTGGGAGCAATCTACTTTGGGCTGGCGTGGATTGGTATCGGTATGTATCGCCCTGAAGGCTATGAGAATGGGGCGGTATTATTGTCCATGGCGGCCACTCAGTTAATGGGCGATGCAGGTAACTTGGCTTTTGGAGTGATTGTTATCTTGGCTTGTTTGACCACTTGTATTGGTCTTATTAATGCTTGCTCAAGCTTTGCCAATCAGATATTCCCCAAAATTAGCTATGCCCGCTATGTGTTAATCTTCACCGTCATGGGCGCTATTTTCTCTAATTTAGGCTTAGAGAAAATCTTGGCGACTGCGGTACCTATTATGGTTTTTTTATATCCTATCAGTATTGCTTTGGTACTGTTGTCACTTATACATCCTTTGATTGCCCATCGTCCAATGACCTATATATTGGGCGTGGGAACGGCCACTATATTTGCGTTCAATGATATGCTGAGCAATATTGTGTCAGACCCGCTACCTTGGCAGAGCTTAGTAGATACCTTACCCTTAGCAGAGCTTGGGTTGGGCTGGATTGTGCCCACGTTAGTAATGGCATTGATTGGCTTTTTGATTAAGCGTACCGATAAGGCTCAGCTGTAAGAAGTGGTTTTTACCCAAGAAGTCGTTTTGCCTAAGAAGTTGCTTTTACACAAAGTGTAGGCTAAGTGACAAAAACTCACAGTTGGCTACTTGCCCTTATAGGCTACGGATTAGCATAATAAAAGTAGTAACCTCACTATTTAAGGGAGAATAATGCAAGTATTAAACATTGAGACAGTAAAGCAGCAGCTGACTATGCCGATGGCCATTGAAGCCATTGAAGACTTATTACAAGTGCAGCACAAAAACCCAAGCTGGGTAAAAACGCCAGAGCGTCTGGTAATTGCCACCCATAAGGACAGCGATAAGCATCAGACAGGATCACACTTGTCGATGCCCTCAGTGGTATTTGATGGCTCAGCAGAATATGCCGTGGTCAAACTGGTGAGCATTTGTCCAGATAATCCAGCACGTAATAAGCCGACAACTGTGGCGACTATTACTGTTTCAGACACAGCGACAGGGGAGACGCTGGCCTTCATGGATGGTATCTATGTGACACAGGTACGTACGGCCGCCTTATCTGGTGTGGCGACAAAGTATATGGCCAACCCAGATAGCAAGATTGTCGCTGTGGTGGGGACAGGAGGCATGGCATATGAGCAATTAAATGCGGTGTTAACCGTGTGCCCGAATATCACTGAGGTAACGCTGTGGAATCGAACCACAGACAAAGCACATGACTTTAAAGCAGCGTTTGAGCAAGATTACTCACAGTGGGATGTGGTATTAACTGTTTGTGATACGGTTGAGGAAGCTGTAAAAGAGGCAGACGTTATCAATCTAGCCACTCGTGCTACCGAAGGTCTGTTTGAAGTTGAACAAATCAAAGCCAATGCTCATATCAATGCTGTGGGTGCCTATCAGCCACATATGAAAGAGGTTAGTGACTCAGTTATTGAGTCAAGTGCGTATGTGGTTATCGATGATTTAGAAGGCGGTAAGCATGAAGCGGGTGACTTGATTCAGGCACATGACTATTCAGACTGTGATTGGCAGTGGCATAAGCTCAGTGGGCAATTGATAGACTTGGTATCTGGTGAGCTAAAAGTCGAGACAGAAGATAGCGCGAAAGGAATTACTCTATTTAAGTCAGTGGGTGCAGCAAGTTTTGATGCTGCAGTGGCCCTGAAAATTGCTCAAGTGGCTAAACGGGATCAGATTGGTCAAGCAGTAGCGCTGTAAACCATCCTAATGACTATTTTAATAAAAGGCTATTTTAATTCTAAGAAAAGGTTATCCTCATAAAAAGCCATCCTAATAACAATCATTACAATAAACCAATAAGATAAGCTGCCTTGTTTTATGACAGAAATTTATGACAGAAAATAGTTACTATCGACATACTGGCAATGTTAATCAATCCAAATACGCTTCAATGCGTTGGATGTACCTTGTCTTAGGGAGTATATTTTTTGGACTGGGGGTGGTGGGAGTACTGTTGCCCGTAATGCCTACCGCACCTTTTGTGCTACTAGCAGCAGCCTGCTGGGCGCGAGGTTCAGAGCGTTTTTATTTGTGGCTAATAAATCACAAGCATATGGGGAAATATATCCGAGACTGGGAAGCACGTAGGGCTGTGCCTAGAAATGCTAAATGGCTTGCCTGTATCATGATGACCCTATCAGGCACTATGTTATTTTTCACAGTGCCTGATGCTCAAATATGGGTAGCTTGGACGGTGGCCTTAGTCTGCTTCTGCGTAGGCATCTACTTATGGCGATTACCTGACGCCTAGTTGGCTTTGCGTCTATGAGCAGAGCGCTTGCGTAGACTCACTACTCCTTAACGGGTTTTTCTAGCTTAACAACTAGGACATCACAAGAGACGTTAGGCAAAATAGCATCCACAGTAGCCCCATTAATCCAAGCCGAGATACCATGACGCTCATGGCGACCAATAACTACTAAGTCCACGTCGTTCTTATCGCAGTAATTAATAATGCCTTCACTGTTTGAAATCGCTGTGGTGACTTCTGGGCTATTGCAGTCTAGACCGTTACGGTTAAGAAACTCAATCAAATCGTTTCTAGCACTCTTGCAGCGCTCGTCATCTATTTCATCATATAGACTAGCTGCCGGTACCATTTCATAACCAAATCCCACCACTGTATCTTTAATAATATGCAGCACAGATAGCTGAGCGTCTTGTTGACGTGAGTGAATTAACTTTGCTTTTTGGGCAACGATATCAGCATCGGAGCGTAGGTCAGTAACTAACAAGATGTGTTTATAGCTCATAGCAGCACCTATATTATGTATGAATAAGATTAAAAGAGCATAGAGAGGAGCTTTAGTCCTTACCCTCTATATAATATCATAAGCCTATTTAATTACAGATGCAGTATGATTTTAGGCGTACTTATGACTATAGAGAGTATATTTTAGGAGAGCTTGTTTGAAGCAAAAGGGATGATATTTTAAGAAAGCTAAAAATATTTTAAGTTATTTTAAAAATAAAGCTTGCTTAAAGTCAATAAGGCCCCTATACTACATCCCTGCTTAAGAGAAACCCGCAGCAAATCATTACCTCGTAGTATTAGCATTAATCCTCCGTTTTAAGATTTACCGTAGTTGCTCAAGCGTTACCCGACCAAATTGGTCATTATGTTTTAAAATAGGAAGATGAATATGTCAGATACAATCAAAGGTACAGTAAAGTGGTTTAACGAAGCTAAAGGTTTTGGTTTTATTGCTCCAGAAACTGGTCCAGACGTTTTTGCTCATTACAGCGAAATCGCAAGCTCAGGTTTCAAGACCTTAGCTGAAGGCCAAGAAGTTGAGTTCACAGTAACTCAAGGTGCTAAAGGCCCACAAGCCCACGGTATCACAGCTATCTAATTAGCGATGATGATTTAAAGTGATGCTAATTGAATATTAATTTAATAACGCTACTTTAAATGAATCAAAAAAACGAGCCAATGGCTCGTTTTTTTTGGTCTGTATTTTTGTAATGGCATTTATGGCTGTAATTTAGGGATTATCTGTATTCAATCAAGTAATGTAGGCGTTGTTTGTATTATAAATGCACAAACTAATAGCCTAGGCTGTTATTATAAACACTATGGTTATATTATATAAAATTCGATGAATTCCTCAGTGTTTTTAATCTAAGT
Organism: Psychrobacter sp.; assembly: GCA_020024075.1. Classification (GTDB taxonomy): domain Bacteria; phylum Pseudomonadota; class Gammaproteobacteria; order Pseudomonadales; family Moraxellaceae; genus Psychrobacter. The sequence goes on along the minus strand of JAHHUJ010000056.1, from coordinate 6,364 downwards.
GGCAGTATGTCTATAAACCTAATAAAAAAATTCCTTAATCCTAAAGTAGTTTTGATACGTGGCACACTGTTTTTGTTGGCGCTATTTATATTCCTTCTCGCTATAAAAACGCTTTATACCATTACTCATACCATCAAGCTATCTGATGTTTTGGCAGCCATAGATCAGATTCCCAATGTAGATATCTTTTTAGCCTTGCTAGTGGTGGCATTTGGGTATCTGGTTCTGACGCTATACGACACGCTTGCATTAAAATATATGCATATTGAGTTGCCCTTTAAGAAGGTCGCTTTTACCTCTTTTACCGCTTACGCCATTGGTCATACCATTGGGTTGGCCATTTTATCAGCGTCTGGAGTACGCTTTAGGATGTATGGGGTAAATAAGGTAAAAGCTGAGAGCATTGCTAATGTGGTTTGGCTGGTATCAATGGCTTTTACTTTTGGTATTACCACCTTGGTAGCACTTTCATTGACTTTACACCCTGAAGCGACAGTAACTATGATGGGACAGCTGGATATGCAGTTGTCTGAGCTGTCGATAGGTATCCCAAATTTGCTGCATAACGCCTCATTAATACGTGGTCTTGGTATTAGTTTGCTGGCTATAGTGGCAGGTTTACTGCTTTGGTCGGGTAATCAGGGCCGGCACATTCAAATATACGGTTGGCGCTTCGACTTGCCTCCTGCAGCAATGATCATTAAACAAATTATCATCTCAATTATTGACTTGGCGAGTGTGGCATTTGTGCTATACCTGCTACTGCCTGATGATGCTGGAGTGGGTTATTTTACTGTATTTTCAGCATTTGTTCAGTCAATGATATTGGCAATTTTGAGCCATGTTCCAGGCGGATTAGGCGTCTTTGAGTTGACGATGATGGCATCCTTACCCACAGTAGATAAGACTTATTTATTGGCAGTATTATTGATGTTTAGACTGCTATATTATTTATTACCATTTTTCTTAGCACTGATATTTTTCTTTGGGCATGAGATTTGGCTACGCTGGTTCAAAAAACCATAATACTCATTTAGGTAAGTCACTATCCCATTACAAAAACAGGCAGCTTAATTTAAGCTGCCTGTTTTTTATCTATCTGTTTTTTATAGCAGTATTATTGCTCAGTCTTAAGTAATCCTAACTTACTCAGCTAAGGTGGTGGTACTATGATTACCCTTGTCAGCTGCATTTTTTGCAGGGATAGCGGGACTAAATTGTTCTGAATTTGGGGTGACTCCCTTTGCAGCATGATCTTCTTTTAACGAAGCCGCTACTTCAGGTGGCATGTAGTTTTCATCATGCTTAGCAAGGACTTCACTGGCCACAAATACATCGCCTTGCATTTTACCAGTAGCGACAACCCCAGAGTTCTCAGCGAATAAGTCAGGCAAGATGCCTTGATAGCTTACAGGGACAGAAGCGTTAAAGTCAGTAATAGCAAACTGAACTTTTAAGTCATCGTTAGGATCACGACGTACGCTGTCTTTTACCACCATGCCTCCAGCACGAATACGTTTATTTTGCGGCGCTTCACCAGCGGCAATGGCGGATGGATCAAAGTAATAATCTGTCTGTTGGCCAATGGCATAGATAACCAATAAGACTGCGATGATGGCACCTGCCAAAGTGGCAGCGACCCAAATTAGTTTTTTACGACGCACAGCATTCATAAAATTGCCTTGAATTTTTAAATCTCAAAAGTAATGAGATTGTTATAAAAAGTTTAAAACACTTGTCACTTAAAGCTAGTAAATAAATTTAAGCCAATAGATAAAAGCGTAGCAGCTGACTAAAGTTTAGTTGAGTGGTTTAGTTGCGTTTGGCTTTTTGTTTACGCTGCTGCTGACGGGCATGTTGGATTTTTAGCTCTTTAATTAGACGACGGCGTTGATTGAGGCTATAAAGAATAAAGCCAATGATAGCGAGTACAGTAATACCCCATGTACTCCATACATAAGGCCCATGTTCGCCCATGGCTATAAACTCTTGGAAGCTATAAAAATAGGGTTGCACAATGGCTCTCCTTTATTGGCTAATGACTAGGCTTGGTTGCGTCCTATTTAGAAGTTCGCACATACTCTTTGACCCAAGCTTTGTTTTGGTCACGGCGTAGGATTAGGGTGTTAGTTCGGTATATGGCTAAGGCAGCTACCATAAAATAAGTCCCCAGAATCATCAGTAATAAAGGCGCTAACATATCGATAGACATCTTAGGAGCCTCGGTAATGGTCAGGGTAGTACCTTGGTGCAACGTATTCCACCAGTTTACCGAGTACTTAATAATGGGCAGGTTTACCGCACCAACAATAGATAAAATGGCTGCAGCTTTTCCTCGATTTGGGGTGTGTTCAAAAGCGGCAAATAAGGCCATTACCCCAGCATATAAGAATGCTAAGATAAGCATCGAGGTTAGTCGGGCATCCCATACCCAGAAAGTTCCCCAAGTTGGTTTGGCCCAAATAGATCCAGTTAATAAGCTTAAGATACACAACATAAAGCCAATGGGTGCAATGGCTTGGGCTACCAAGTTTGCGGTCTTGATACGCCACACTAAGAAAATTACCCCCAATATAGCTAAGGCAAAATAAATCGACAAAGCAATACCAGCTGTAGGCACATGGATAAAGATAATGCGATAGCTATTACCTTGTAGGTAATCTGGAGGGGCAAAACCGAGGCCCCAGATACTACCTATTGTAATCATAATAATCGCTATACCAGCAAGCCACTTAACCCAAGGAGAGAAAATTCTAAAGAACTCTCGAGTTCCGACAGTGGCCAAAAATCCTTGCCACAGGCGAGAAAAAAAGCCAGGGGTCTGAGGGGATGAATTAGCATTTGGCATAATAAAACGACCTTGTAAGCCACGGTGTGAGCAAAAAAGTGCTTATATAAATGTCAAAGCACAGCGGAACAATAAGGCTACGTAAAGCAGTAGAGCAGCCTATTAAGTAATTACTAATGACTCAGAATTGGTAGCTGAGCCTGATCAATCTTATGGTGTCTACTCTTAACAGCCGCTTAGTGTATAACAAAAAGTGGAAGTAAAAATATTTTATAACCAATAGTAGGTAATAGCCGAGACTATTATAACAAATATTGGCCTCAGTTAAGCCAAGCCATTTTCAAAGTCATGGCGATGGCCCAAGGCATGACCAGTACCGAAATAATACTGCCAGCTGCTAAAAGAGCCAATATGGGCAATCCATTAAGACCCGTAGCATATAAGTCTACTGCACCTGTGGCAAATATAAGCACAGGCAACTGCATGGGTAGTGCAATTAAAGGCACCAAGACCGCCCCATTTTTTAGAGATAAGGTTAAGCTGCTGGCAATTGCGGATAGCATTAATAACATCGGACTGCCTACTAATATGGAAGCCAACAGCGCACCAGCTTCTCCCCAAGACAAACCAAATAAAGGCACCGCTAATAAGCTAAGTAAAGCCACCAAACCACTGCTAAATATCCAATGAATGGTAAGACGAATCAGCACCCAAAGGGGTAGGGAGGTTCTTGAGACCACCAGCTGGGCTAAAGTACCATTATCCATCGCCGGTTTAAACAGCCCATCTACCCCCATTACCAGTGATAATAAAGCGGCTATCCACACTGCTGGTACGCCCAAGCGATGTAATAGCTGTGGCTCACTGCCCACAGCCAGTGGGAATAGGGTAATAATCACCAAAAACAAAACCAGCGGATACAACCATTGAACCGCGCCCTGCTGCTTTACTTGCCATTCTCGTTGCCAAAGCTGTTTACCCGCTATGCCAATAGGGGGAATTATATTAACTGCCGACTTAGGAGTGGATGCGGTCATTACAGTACTCCCTTATTATCAGATTGCGAGTCATCATAGTCCGCTAAAGTATCTTTATCCAAATCATCTGATTCATCTGAGCCATCTAGATAGTCCAGATCTTCTTGCGAATAGTGCGGTAAATAATCAGATAAGTTTAACGACTTAGTGGCTACCTCTACGCTTTGGTGACTGGTCATTAATACTGCTCCGCCACTGCTTGCGAAGTCTTGTAGCCGCTTTTGTAACCGCGCTACCATACTGACATCAAGTGCAGTAAAAGGCTCGTCTAGAAGCCAGAGAGGGGTTTGCTGTATGGTCATCAAATATAGTCTGGCCAAAGTGACTCGGCGAGTTTGGCCAGCAGAGAGCTGGTTACTGCCCATGTTTTCAAAGCCTGATAAATCTACCCAGTCCAAAGCTGCCTCAATTTGTTGTGCGGAAGGTCTGATGCCATAGAGATTTAATAAAAAAGTTAGGTTTTGTTTTACCGTTAAGTTGGGATGAATGCCCAGTTGGTGTGAGACATACAACGGCGCAACTGGTAAAGTAGGTTGACCTTGATACAAAACCTGCCCCTCAAGCACAGGCAGTAGTCCTGCTAGCTGCATTAGTAGCGTGGTTTTACCAGTACCATTGGCACCCACAAGATGACAAATCTCGCCACTCGATAAGGTGAGCTCCACCCTTTCACACAAGGGGAAATCCCCCCGCTGAATGGTAATGTCTTGCAGGGATAATATCGCAGGAGTGGCAGGGGAGGACTGAGAGTTAGCAGAGCTGTTGGAGTGCATGATGACCTAATTTATAAAGGGTAGTAGGAGGCAGCTTTTATTAATTTGTTTCTTGAACCAGCATTTGTCTCAATGCTATTGCAATAAGCACAGTTCACCGTCATATATAGTGAATGTTTCAATATAACTTAATGCTTCAATATAACTTAAAGTTTCAATATAACATAGTATATCAAACCTCAGCCCACAACTAACGTATTGTCCTTATTATGAGCTCACAAAAAAAACCGTCTTTTTGGCAACGATTAAAATACCTATTAACTGCTGAAGAAAACACCATCAATAGCCGAGCCGATACGGCGCAGTCTCAGTCACTGCAACCAAAGCGAGATACTGATGATTATAATAAAAGCCAAAAACAACAGCCTAAAAGTCACGATAGCTCTCAATCATCGACTGAAAGTGATCACTCAACCACTTGCGGCACAGAAGAAGACTATGCAGAGAGTGCGCCTGAGGAAGATTCAGTGAAATTTATCAGTTTGTCTAACTTAGATGAGACGGACAATATGAAGCTGCGTACCGCTTCGATACAAAATTCTAAAAACCCAATAACCGATAGTATTTTAGATTTTTTAGAAGCCAGTGATCTTAGTTATTACTATCACGAACCTGCAGCCGAAAGCGACTTTAACGACCCTGAGCAACAACCCGCTGATGTGCCTTCTGGCAATCAAACTCAGAAGTACCAAGGCAGTATCCGTAAAAGAAACGTGCATCACATTTCAATGGCGATGCGCTACTATCAAGAAGGGGCTAGTAACGATACCTCCGATACTGATGCGGATTCAGCACTTGATGCCCAGTCAACGACAGACAAAGGTGAGGTAGAGTGGGGCTGTGTTATTCGGGTTCATGAGCATACTCAACTGGTAGCATTCTATGGAGTATTACCTTTTCAATTACCTGAGTCTCATTTGCAGGCTGGAATGACGCTGGCTACTCAGCTCAACTATGACATGATGTTAGGCTGTGTCGAGATTGATATTCGAGATGGTGAGATAAGATTTAAAAACTCTTTAGATCTCGAACCTATTATTAATGCCAGTGGCGGATTGGTGCCAGCTACCGTAATTAGCTACCTACTAAAAGGAGTCATGGCGATGACTGCCTCATTCGCCCCTTTATTTAGTGACCTTATTGCCAGCGACCCGCAAGATTTTGAACTAGAGACTTTATTGGATGAGTTAAATCAGGCCCAGATGGATAAGACTTTCTTTTTGGCAACTCAGATGGTTCAGTAAAAGTGAATGCTAGCCATAGCCATATAGGCTGAGTAAGGACTGTATATAGCAGTCCTTTTTTTTGTTTAAGATATCTATAAATCACTGAGCTTATGGTTAGTTTTCTCTGCTTAGTCCCATCATAGCTCCTTCATTCTAAATACCTTGTATCAAGCACAATCTCACCCTTCTGCTTTTTTCTTTACCTATAAACCTATAAATCATTTTTTACCTATTGTCTGTTCCTAAGAGCAAATCATTGATGTAGCTAAATAGGGATGAAGATAAGTCTAAGTCCTGACCCAGAGTTTTGTATGAGCTATTTATAAAGCTAAAGTTAACTGAATTCATAGTTTAACAATATGAATATATAACGATATAGCATCTTGCTTTAGATGGTTTTATTTCATATTAAGGGGGAAAAAGTAAGGTTAGTTTATTGGATAAACGATGTTTTACAAATTAAATACAGTTCTGTGATGAGTTTGGAGAATGGTCTTTAAGAAAAGTTTTATCTGTGTATAGCACTAATAAATAAAGGAT
>JAHHUJ010000055.1 GCA_020024075.1 Psychrobacter sp. | reverse complement strand
AACAATATATAACCGTATTGTTATATAATAAATTATCCCAAGAGAATAGACTATGTATAAAGTTGTTTTATCTAATGAGTTTAAAGAATGGCTTGAGTCACTAGACGATTATGAACAAGAGAGCGTAATTGCCTCTATCAAAGTTTTAAGACAATACGGCTATCAATTGGGCAGACCTCATGCCGATACTCTAAAAGGTAGCGACTTAACCAACCTAAAAGAGTTACGCATACAGCATGCTGGCAAGCCGTATAGAGCGTTCTTTATCTTTGACCCACTAAGACAGGCAATCATGCTATGTGGTGGTGATAAGACAGGTGATAAACGCTTTTATGACCGTATGATACCGTTAGCTGAACAAGTCTATACACGCTATCTTGCCACACTAGATAATAAGGATAAAAAGTCATGACTGATTTTATAGATTTTGATGACTATGTAGATAAATTGCCAGCCGAACGCCAAGCACGTATTGATGCTAAGGCTAATATATTAATGCAGTCTATAGAACTGTCTAAGTTGCGCCAAGCCCAAGACCTTAAACAGTCAGAACTAGCCGAAAAGATGGGCGTATCACAAGCCAGCGTATCAAAGGTTGAGAGTGGTAAAGACATACAGCTATCTACCTTGCAAAAATACGTGCAGTCATTAGGCGGTGAGGTTTCAATTGTTGCTAATATGCCTAATGGTAAAGTTACTTTAATGTAGCACGATTACACAGACTCGAATTAATATAGATAGGGTTGCATATAGAATGTGACCCTTTTTTATTTTTTTAGCACTGGCTACACTATCAATCATGCAAACTTTTATTAAAGATTATTGAACATGAGCAAGCGTTCATGTTTATGCAATCGACATGAGTAGGCTGTTATGTTTAAATTTTAGTATTTTTTGAACATGACACTAACTTTATGTTCAAGCAATCAACATATACATGGTATCATGTTTAAAATTTCTGATTTTTTAAACATGAGAGTGCTAATGCAAACGCCAACTGATTGGAAACCTGATACAGCTTATAACACTCTCCCTCACCTACCGCCGCTTTATGAGTTAGAAACAAAAGCCGTTCTAAAGCTCTGTATAGAGGCGAGGACAGCACTAGCAGGGTTAAAGCAAGCTGGCAAATTCATTCCCAATCAAGCCATGCTTATCAACATCATTCCCATGCTTGAAGCTCAAGGAAGTAGTGAAATTGAAAACATCGTAACCACAGCAGACAAGCTATTTCAGTACGCCTATGATGACAATATAGCGGATCATGCTACTAAAGAAGCTTTAAGATATAGAACAGCACTGTATGAAGGTATTCAATACATCAAAGATCGTCCTTTGACGACACACACTGCTCTACAAGTTTGTCGCACCATCAAAGGTACAGAGCTGAATATACGCCATAACAAAGGAACAGTGCTGCAAAACAACTTAGGTCAAGTTATTTATACCCCACCTGATGACGTATCCACCATTCAACGACTACTAAAAAACTGGGAAGATTTTTTGCACAGTGAAGATGATCTTGACCCTTTAGTGAAGATGGCTGTAGCTCACTATCAATTTGAGGCCATACACCCTTTTTATGATGGTAACGGACGTACTGGACGTGTTATCAATATATTATATTTAATTGAAAAACAGTTATTAGACTTACCCATCCTCTATTTAAGCCGTTATATTATACAAAACAAACTAGGATACTATAACGGACTTAGCGGTGTTTCTGAAAAACAAGATTGGCAGACATGGCTAATATATATGCTAAATGCCATCCGTGAAACCGCGGAATGGACAACAGATAAAATATTAGCCATCAAAGAACTACACAAAAATACAGCTAATCTCATTAAGACGCACGCAAGTAATATTTATAGTCACGAGTTAGTTAATGTTATTTTTGAGATGCCTTACTGCCGAATTTCTAATTTGGTTGATAAAGGTATTGCAAAACGCCAAACCTCTAGTAATTATCTCAAAACCTTAGTACAGATTGGTATATTAGAAGAAATACAATCAGGAAAAGAAAAGCTATTTATTAACTCCAAATTAATGAACTTATTACATAGTGATGACAACTACTAGCCAGTATAGCTGTTAAAAATAAATTCCAAATAACTTAACACCCCATACCTAATAAGCCTACACCTTATCAGCATATTGAATGTGCTATAATTAGGCCTCTTTTATTCTCTATCAATTTCTCTTTAATTTTTATTCATCTACTTAGAATCTGGGCACCAGAGCCTATAGACATCGTCAAATAATTGAGATAATCATGTCAGCAAATACTCAAACAGAAAACCCACATACAGATACCGCCACTCTATTAATTAAATGTAAAGACCAAGCGGGCATCGTACAAGCCGTCTCTGAATTTATTCATCGCTATGGCGCTAACATCATTACTCTAGACCAATACTCAACCGCACATGAAGGGGGGCAATACTTCATGCGTTTGGAATTTGCATTGGCAGATCTTAGCGAAATTATTGATAACTTTAAGGCCAGCTTCGAGCATACCGTTGCTAAACGCTATGAAATGGACTGGCGCTTACACAATAATGCGATTAAAACCAAAGTAGGTATTTTGGTCTCTAAGTTTGATCATGCTTTACTCGACTTATTATGGCGTCATCAACGTGGTTTATTAGACTGTGATATCACCTGTGTCGTGAGCAATCATGATGATCTACGTCAAGCAGTCGAAAACTTTGGTATCCCCTTCCACCACGTCCCGGTGACTAAAGACACCAAAGCTGAAGCTGAAGAGCAAATTCATGAAATTATGGCGGGTAATGATTTATTGGTATTGGCCCGTTACATGCAAATTTTATCCTCAGATTTTGTTAGCCGTTGGCCAATGAAAATCATAAACATCCACCATTCATTCTTACCAGCCTTCGTTGGTGCTGATCCATACCGTCAAGCTTTCGATAAAGGCGTTAAACTAATCGGTGCTACTGCTCACTACGTGACTGCTGACTTAGACCAAGGCCCTATCATCGAACAAGATGTACATAGAGTAACTCACCGCCAAGGAGTGACTGAGCTACGTGCTATTGGCCGTGATGTTGAGCGCAATGTGTTGGCACGTGCGGTCAACTGGCATGTGCAAAACCGTGTAATTGTGGCGGGCAATAAGACCGTTGTATTTAGCTAATATCAATAAAAAATAGCTAAAAAAGTGGGTAGCGTTTAACAACGCTACCCACTTTTTTTATTGCTTAGCTCTATTACCTAAGTAAAACAACTGGCTTCAGCTAGCTTAGTTAAAAAAGCTGGCTTAGTTAAAAAAAAGACCGTCAACGCTTGTTGAACGGCCTTTTTATGCAGCAATATAAACACTAATACAAACTTAGCTGATATTAACCACGAACTGCATTGCCCCAAGTAGGCACAACCATTTTCATTAATGGTTTGAGTAACTTCACATTACAGGCAAAAATTGATCCAGTTTGCATGGCATTATGCGCACCATGATGATCCACAACCACACCACGTGCTTCATTAACGATTAGCTCACCTGCTGCAATATCCCAAGGCTTAATATTCATCTCAAAATAGCCATCAAAACGACCTGCGGCTACGTAAGCTAAGTCTAAAGCTGCTGAGCCTAAACGACGAACTTGCCCGCCTTCTTCAGCAATTTTTTGTAGTGCAGTAAAGTGCTCTTTGGCATAAGACACCACTTTATCACCTTCTTGACGCTCTAACGGATGACCTGTGGTAAATAAACCACCTTCAATCGTTTTGCGCTGGCTCACTTGTAAGCGGCGCTGGTTTAAACGAGCGCCTTTACCGCGGCTGGCAGAAAACATCTCATCACGGACGGGATCATAAATGACACCATGCTGAGTAACCCCATTATGCTGTACCGCAATAGAGATACAAAAGTGAGGAACACCGTGCACAAAGTTGTGTGTACCGTCTAATGGGTCAATAATCCAGCACCACTCTGAGTCACTACCCTGCCCTTCTTGCAGACCAAACTCTTCCCCTAAAAAAGAGTGATTTGGGTAGTTGTACTTCAATGTTTCGATGGTCAACTCTTCACTAAAGCGGTCAATCTTAGTAACAAGACCTTCAAGGCCTTTTGATTCTGTATCGAATTCAATTTTGTGGCGGTTTTGATGCGCTTTTAATAGTTCCGCACCGACTTTTTCAGCAGCACGTGCTGCTATTACGACCATTGGTTCCATAATTTTCCTATTTGCTCTATTAAAGCGGTTGAAAACTTAGCTGAAATTCTCAGCCAAGGTTAATTGATATAAGTGTCATCAGTTTAAAAGGTTGATTTATTGTGCTGCAAATAAGCTGCGCAATTGCGAGGTAACACCAGCCACATCTAAGCCACAATCTGCTAACTGCTCATCGTGACTGCCATGAGCAATAAACTCATCGGCGATACCAATGTTTTTGATATCAAGTTGCTGCTTAATACCTGAGGTATGGTTTAATAAATATTCATTGACACCGCTGCCTGCGCCGCCCATCACCACATGCTCTTCAAGAGTGACAATATGGGTGTAACCCTTAACAATCAACTCATCGATAAGCTGGGTATCCAGTGGTTTTACCCAGCGCATATTGACCACACTAATCTCTGCAGGACCCTCAAAACTGGTGTCTGTCATTAACGCTTTGGCCGCGGCATCTGCAGTAGCCACCATAGGGCCAAAGGCCAGAAGAGCCAATTTATAACCGTTACTACTTGAGGCGGTATCTTGTGCTTGATAAACCGCTTCTATCACAGCTTTGCCTACCGCATAGCTTTGTGCAGGCTTGGTGATCTCAACACCAGGGCCTGTGCCACGAGGGTAGCGTACCGCTGTCGGGCCTTGGTACTCATAACAAGTGTTTAATAAGTGATAGCACTCATTTTCATCTTTAGGCGTAGCAATCACTAAATTTGGTATGCAGCGCATATAAGCTAAGTCAAACACGCCAGCATGTGTCGCCCCATCTTCACCTACCAGACCCGCCCTATCGATCCCGAACGTCACATCCAAATTTTGTAAAGCAACGTCATGAATCAGTTGGTCATAACCACGCTGTAGGAAGGTTGAATAAATGGCAACAATAGGCTTCACATCTAGTGTGGCCATGCCAGCCGCTAATGTCACTGCATGCTGCTCAGCAATCGCCACATCATAGAAGCGCTCAGGATACTGCTGAGCAAATGTAGTCATGCCTGACCCCTCTTCCATCGCAGGGGTAATCGCAATTAAGTTATCATCGACAGCTGCTTTGTCACAAAGAAACTCACCAAATACTTGCGAATATTTTTTCTTAGGGGCAAGAGGCTTCACAGCAGTAGTAGATTCATTAGTCTGCTGCGCCTTTGAGGGTTGAGGCAGCTTACTAATGGCATGGTAGGTAACTGGGTCGCCTTCAGCAGGAATAAAACCTTTACCTTTGGTGGTATATACGTGTACCAATACTGGGCCAGAGACATTTTTAGCACGCTCTAGCACTCTCAGTAGCTCTGGTAAGTCATGACCATCAAAGGGGCCAAAATAGCTAAAGCCAATGGCTCTAAATAGGTTGTCTGCTACTTTTGGGATATCACGTAAAGCACTATGGCGAGCACGACGCTCAGACAGAGGCATCTCAGGTCGATGTGTCAGCTTAGGCTTACCCTTCGCTGTAATGTCTACCTGATAACCAGACTCCCACAACATCGCTAAGTGACGTGAAAAGCCCCCAATAGAGCATGAAATTGACATATCATTATCGTTAAGCACCACCAATAAATCAGCATCTTGTTGCACTGCATCATTGAGTGCTTCAAAGGCCATGCCACCAGTCATAGCACCATCACCAATAACACAAGCCACTTTGGCCTCTGACTTTAAATGACGTAAAGCTAAGCTCATGCCAAGACCGGCAGAGATAGAAGTTGATGAGTGTCCTACCCCAAACGTGTCGTACTCTGATTCTTGACGCTCAGGAAATGCGGTAAGGCCGTTTTTAGAGCGTATACTTGATAAGCGGTCACGACGACCAGTCAATACTTTATGGGCATAGGCTTGGTGACCCACGTCCCAAACTAGCTTATCGTTGGGAGTATCCAATAAGTAATGCAAGGCTACAGTGAGCTCAACCACCCCTAAGTTGGCACCAAAATGTCCACCACTTTGACCAGCACAATAAAGCAAATACTCACGCAGCTCATCGGCTAGGGTCAGTAATTGCTCCTGGCTTAATGGTTTTAAATCGGCAGGGGAATCTATCGTGTCTAATAGCGGAGTAGTAGGGCGTGAGGTAGGAATTTCACTAAAAGTACGCATGGCTGTTGGCTTATTAGCCATAGCCTCAGAAGTCGCCACATCAGTACTGCTATTTACAGAAGGTGAGTCCATTTGATGCGAGGGCGCAGGCTTGGGCTTAGTTGAATTAGAATATTGCTGCATAGACCTTAAAAAACCTACTAATCTTAGTATATAGACGCTGTGTATCAAGCCAGTAGTACTGACCACGGACTTAATATCACCATTTGCTCATATCAAGGTAAAGCTTTACCAAAACCATAAGCGAAGCATCAGTATGGGTGAATATGGGTAAAAATAATGTGTCTGACTCTTAATAACTACTCAGTCTTAATAACTACTCAGAGTATAATAACTTCCCAGAGTAACTGCTGAACATTGATAAGATATCAGACCTATGCATCTTCTGCACAGATTAAACCCGTTCCAGTATTCTTTATTGCAGCAGTCATTACGCTTTAGTGACAACTGAGTATTTGTTCGCCTAAGGCTACTAGGTACTGCTTTTTGCCACTTGATATTTAGTGAACTGCCGTCATTTACTTCCCTATGATAAGTTATAATGGCCATAATACGCCATACTGTCTTAATCAAAGAATTATATTATAGTGAACGCTAGGGCCATTTATGCAAAGATATCCTATGTCAGATACCCAAGCTTAACTCAAGCAAACACTGTATCGGGATTAAGAGTATGGCATAATACCATTTTTTTTCATTTAACGCTTTATTCATCGGACTTGCTATGTGAAATTTCTATGTAATTCACCAAGGTCTGTAAAGTATAGCGGGCTAATAAATGCCACCGACGCTTAGTTTGTATTGATATACCAACCTAAACTCTACCCTTATTCACGAATATGACTCCTTAGGTCTGTAATGTCTCAACAATTTTCAGAAACCAAAACACACTCTCCTTATAAGTTTGTTAGTAAGGCAAAACTTCCCACAGTTCATGGAGAGTTTGATATCCATGTCTTTGAAAACGAGGAGCATCAAGAGCACGTAATGCTAACTTGTGGTCTGCCTTTAGATCCTAATGCCCCAAAAACAGCCAAACAAATAGCCCCGTTGGTCCGTATCCATTCAGAGTGCTTAACCGGCGATGCCTTCTCCTCCTTGAAGTGTGATTGCGGTCCACAGCTCAATGCGACGATGCAAGCCATACAGCAAGAAGGCTGTGGTGCAATTCTGTACTTGCGTCAAGAAGGTCGAGGCATTGGTCTGACCAATAAAATCCGTGCTTACGCACTACAAGACCAAGGGCATGATACTCTAGATGCCAACCTGATTTTGGGATTGCCAGCGGATGCCCGCACTTACGAGATGTGCAAACCCATGTTAGATCATGTGGGTATTAGTAAGCTACGCCTGTTGACCAATAATCCTGATAAGCTAAGTTATTTAGAAGATTTAGGCTTCGAGGTGGTAGAGCGTATCCCTTTGGTTGTCGGTCTAAATCCTTTTAATGTGGATTACTTGACCACTAAACGTGAGCGCATGGGACATCATTTGGACAGTGACCTCGCCTCCTTAGTATTCAAATCCACTTCAGACCAATCAGACCAATAACTTTGTCCTTCCCTATTTTACCCACTGAACTGAATCGTTTAACGGAGTACGGCATGACTATCTCTTCTATCGGAACCTCTGATCTTTCACTCAACACTTCTGATAAAAGCAGCACCCCTACTGCACATGACATTCAGCGGGTACATGACTTTTTGGTTCAATTACAAGCGAATATTTGCCAAGCATTAGAACAGCAAGAAGCTGAAGGGGGCGGAACAGCAACGTTCACTCCTGATGACTGGCAGCGTCCTGAAGGGGGCGGTGGTCGTTCATGTGTTATGGCAGATGGTAAGGTGATCGAAAAAGCTGGGGTAATGTTTAGCCACATTCATATCAGCAACCTACCTGCCACTGCTGCTGCCCGTCACCCTGACATTGCAGGTCGTAAAGCCCAAGCCCTAGGGGTGTCTTTGGTGGTACACCCTCGTAACCCTAATGTGCCAACTAGTCATGCCAACGTTCGTTTGTTTGTGGCCGAAAAAGAGGGGGAAGATCCGATTTGGTGGTTTGGCGGTGGCTTTGATTTGACTCCCTTTTATCCAGTATTAGAGGACTGTGTACACTGGCATCAGGTTTGTCATGACCTATCTGCCCCATTTGGGGATGAAGTTTATCCTGAATTCAAAAAATGGTGTGATGAGTATTTTTATTTGCGCCACCGCGATGAGCAGCGTGGGATTGGCGGTCTGTTTTATGATGATGTGAATACCTCAAGTCGTGGCTGGGACTTTGAAACCTGCTTTAAACATATGCAAGCAGTCGGTGAAGGCTATCTGCAAGCGATATTGCCTATCTTTAATAAACGCAAAGAGCTGCCTTATACCGAACAGCAACGAGAATTCCAGCTGTATCGCCGTGGTCGTTATGTGGAATATAACCTAGTTTATGATCGTGGCACTTTATTTGGCTTACAAAGCAATGGCCGTATCGAGTCCATTTTAGTCAGCCTACCTCCGTTAACCGGTTGGCATTATCGCTACGAACCTGAGCCGGGCACTCCTGAATATGAGTTAACCGACTTTTATTTAAAACCACGCGACTGGCTTAATTTAGAAACTTCTTAATAATTTAGAAAGCTCTTAATAATAAGGATAATCATTCTGAGTAATAACAAGATAGCCACATTACTATTGTGACAATTAAAATATTTTTGATAATATGATTGAGTAATCAATTTAGTGTCAGTGGTAACAAACACCACCTTAAACTAAACCATTTTGATCTTTGAATCATTTTGATCTACTAACTTTTTTGATCTATTAACTTTTTGACCCATTAACTTTTTGACAAGTACAAAAGCAAGGACACTGCTATGAAAATTAAATCACTCCTTTTAACAGCTGCCCTACCCCTAACTTTGACATTAGCGGCTTGTTCAGGAGGCACAAACCCAGATGTTAGTGCTCGCCAGGACATTATGAAGGACTGGAAAGATGCCATGGATGTTATGGGCGGCATGGCAGAAGCGCCAGACACTTTTGAGCTGGCCAATTTTCAAGAAAACGCTCAGTTCTTAGCTGAGTCTGCTAATAAGCCATGGGCTCATTTTAATGATCAAAATGAATTGGGTGATGCTACTGAAGCGGTATGGACCAATAACGATGAGTTCAAAGCGGAAGCTGATAACTTCCAGCAAGTTACGGCTGAATTAAACACCACCGCACAAAGTGCCACTAACTTAGATGAAATTCTACCAGCCTTAAAGCCTGTGGGAGACAGCTGTAAGTCTTGCCATGAAGACTTCAAAAAACCAAATGACTAATCCTTGCTTGACTTCTACTAGACACCAAAAGCCCTGAAGATTTTCAGGGCTTTTTGCCGTTCAAGAATTGTATTGTCTTTACTATCGATGCCGTGGTGCTTGGCTCGACTCAGGGTTAAGCTCATTTACATAGTCAAACTCAAATAAAAAACAAAGCCAGCTCTGCTGTTAGCAAAACTGGCTTAGAGTTGGGTATAAGAGATTGGGTATAGAAGATAAGGATATAATCTCCTAAAGAATTAACTACTGTGGTATTAGCCCATTAAATCAGCTTGTACCACTTCAATCCAGTAACCATCGACATCTTTGATAAATACCACATTTTTCATTTTGCCTTCATCAGGGCGTTTTTTGAACTCTACGTTATTCTCATCAAACCAAGCTACTGCCGCTTGTAAATCAGGAACACTAAAACAAATGTGGCCAAAGCCTTGAGGCTCAGCATTACCGTCATGATAAATACGACCTTCTTGATCCTCTGTGCCGTAATTATGGGTAAGCTCTAAAATACCACGCTGACGGAAGGTATAGATAGCTAGATCTTCATTTGCAGGCAAGTTGGCACGCTCTTCTTCTGTTAACTTGGCCAAGAAGTAAAGATCAAACTCCATTTCAGGGAATTTTTTGATAGTCAGTAAGGTCATGCCCAGCACACCGGTATAAAAAGCCAAAGACTCTTTTGGGTCTTTTACTCGTAACATAGTATGGTTGAAGGTATAACCGGTAGTGGCTGATGCAATCGGTTTAACGCCCTCTACTTGCGTAGAGTTCTTTGGTTGGTCAGTATAAGTAACAGACATTATTATTTCCTTTGGTTATCAAATATCTCAAGAACAAACAACTGATTTAAAATAAGGGGGAACAGTAAATCAGAAAGCCTTATAACTAAAAACTGCTGTTCCAGTTATTACCTTTATGGCTCTTATTTATGACAATTCAACTCTATGAGCCCTAGCAGCTACATGGGTAGAAACTCTACCTCTCCCGTATCTAAGTTATATTCCGCCCCTACAATTAGCAATTCACCTGTGCTATTCATATCTTCAAGTAGGCGTGATGCGTGCTTTAATTGACTCACAGACATACGCACATTGGCACTAATTGAGCTATCAATAAGCTTCTGCTTGTCTATTTCACCGCCTTTAGCAGTGGCAAGCTCATGTAAGTTATAGACACTAGGGCGAATACGGTCAACAATGGACTGTAAGTTGGTGGTGTAGTTTTGCTCTGGATTCATTAAGGCTTCGACGCAAGCGGTTACTGCACCGCAATGTGAATGACCCAATACCACGACCAAACGTGTACCAAACTTCTCAACCGCAAACTCAATTGAACCGATCTGAGAGGGGGCTACCACATTACCCGCAACTCGAATAACGAATAAATCACCTAAGCCTTGGTCAAATACAATCTCCACCGGCACCCGTGCATCCGAACAGCCTAGAATAATGGCAAAAGGATCTTGCTCTGAAATTAATTCATGGCGGGCTGGTACAGGATGTTCAGTATCGGTTAAGCTTTTTACGTATCGGGCATTACCCGCTTTTAACCACTGTAAGGCTTCTTCCCCTGTTTTAGGTCTATCTCCTGAGTTTCTTGATGGCATAATAATAATCTCATGACAGTTAAAAAAGAATATGTCTTGTAATTTTAACATAGGTCTAGAG
>JAHHUJ010000054.1 GCA_020024075.1 Psychrobacter sp. | reverse complement strand
TTTTAATACAGTAGCTTTTAAAATAGTAGCTTTTAAAATAGTAGCTTTTAAAATAGTAGCTTTTAAAATAGTAGCTATTACTACGGTAACTACTCAAGGCAGTAATTCTACAAATAGTAACTCTCTAAGCAGTAACTGTATAAGTTAAAAGACACATAACAATAAAAAAAGAGACTAACCTAATTAAGTTAGTCTCTTTTTTTTCTATTTCACTCTACTCATGAGCTAGGCTCAGGCTGGCAGTTGGGACAAAAAGTACTGGCACGACCAGTAATGGTCACCTTCTCAATGGGAGTGTCACAGGTGGGACAAGGCAGTTTGTGCCTGCCATAAACCAATAGAGTTTGTTGAAAATAACCAGTGGTGCCACTGGCTACAGTAAAGTCTTTTAAGGTTGAGCCACCTTGGGTAATGGCTCTTTTAAGGATTGCTCTAATGTGATCCGCAAGCTCAGATAGCTGAGGTTTGGACAACTTATGGGCAGGCATACTGGGATGAATACCTGACATAAACAGACTTTCAGTGGCATAAATATTACCCACTCCTACCACAAGTACCTGATCCATTATTAGCGCTTTGATGGGACGACTTATTGGTTTTAGTGGGGGTTTATTAAGCTTGTTGCGAGCTTTGTTTTCAGAGATACGATGAATTTTATCGTATAAATAATCCCCTGAGAATTCTGCATTTAAAGGTTCTGCTCCCAAATGACCCAGCAGCTTTTGTTCATAGTCATCTAACCACAAAATAGCCCCAAAGCGGCGAGGGTCATGGTAGTGTAGCTGAATGGAGTTCTCAGAAGTATTATCACTGGTGTACCGCATAATCACATGGTCATGCTTACGCTTACTCGTACCTGTGGGGAATTGCTGCAGACTACCAGACATACCCAAGTGAATGATTAAGGCTTTAGTTTGAGGCTGTGCAGCAACGGCTTCAGGGGTGTCAGATTGCTTGTTTTTTTTAAACTGCAAAATTAAATATTTAGCTCGGCGCTGAATATTATCTAGCACATAGCCTTGCAGGCTAGTAATATCCTCGGGGACCTGCCAACGTAGCTTCGGCTGAAAGACCTCTACTGCCGCTACTTTTTTATTAAGTAGCGGCTTTAGACTGGTCTTAGTGGTTTCAACTTCAGGTAACTCAGGCATAACTAGACAGCTCTTCTAGCATGTAAGATACCAGGCTGCTGTTCAAGCTTGGCCAGTAGCTTTGATAATTGGGATAGACCGGTGACTTCAAGACGGAATTTGAGGTGTGCCACATTATCATCGTCACTATTGGTGTCTACGCCGCGGATATTGACATCTTCTTTATCAATAACTTGGGTTAGGTCGCGAAGCAAGCCTCTTCTGTCATAAGCCTCAACAATAATTTCAACGGGCTGATAACTGGTTTGTTGTGATACCCAAGAAGCTGAGATTTCACGTTCAGGTTCCCGCTCAATTAAGCGGTTGTATTCTGCACAGCCTCGATTATGAATCGAGACGCCACTACTTTGAGTAATAAAGCCAGCGATAGGCTCACCGTAGACTGGCTGGCAGCAGTTAGCAAATCGGGTTTCTATGTTATCAAGACCATCAATATTAATTTTATAAGCATCGAGCTTCCCTGTGACTTTAGGGTGTACACTTGGAGTATAGTCTTGCTCTTCCTTATCGGTGACTAGGTCAAGCTCTCGTGAGATATGCCCTGTCAACTGATGAAGGCCAATTTCACCGGTGACTAAACCTATTAAGATATCGTCGGCAGAGTTAACATTGAAATGTTTGACGTAGTCTTTTAAATTAATGCTATTCGGATGAACCGATAAGCGGCTCAACTCTTTTGCTAGCATCTGTTTGCCAATCTCTAAGTTTTTATCACGGTCTTGCTTATTAAACCATTGACGCAGCTTTGAGCGGGCACGTGAGGTTTGAATATAGCCCAAAGAGGGGACTAACCAATCCCGGTTTGGCTCACGCGATGATTTAGTGATAATCTCTACCTGTTCCCCAGTTTTTAATTGATAGGTCAGGGGGACATAACGTTGGTTCACCCGCGCTGCTTGAGCGCGGTTACCTACCTGAGTATGCACATAGTAAGCAAAGTCTAAAACAGTCGCACCTTTAGGCAGTTCGGTAATGTCTCCATCACGGCTAAAT
Source organism: Psychrobacter sp. (assembly GCA_020024075.1). GTDB lineage: Bacteria > Pseudomonadota > Gammaproteobacteria > Pseudomonadales > Moraxellaceae > Psychrobacter. The sequence goes on along the minus strand of JAHHUJ010000054.1, from coordinate 9,334 downwards.
ACGTAAATGTGCTCTAATTCGCCGAAGTCTACCAGTTGCTCTTCGTCTTCATCTAAGTCAAACTCATCAATGACGCTATCGGGTGACAAGTTTTTATTGGTGCTATCACTGCCTGCTAATAATAACTGACGTAAAGAGTTAATTTTCTGATTAAGATAAGCGTCTTGTTTGTTTTTGCCGCCTTCTTTGTAGTTGACGTGAGCACACATACCCAGCTCAGCCTCAAAATGCATCTGATGGGTACGAATCTGAATTTCCAAAGATTTATTTTCAGCAATAACTGCGGTATGTAATGAGCGATACCCATTGGCTTTAGGGTTGGTAATATAGTCATCAAATTGTTCTGGAATATGACGCCACATACCATGAACGAGACCTAAGGTGTGATAACACTCAGCTTGGGTATCAACCAATACTCGCAAGGCTCGGATATCATACAACTGATCAAATGATAAGCCTTTTAGCTTCATCTTGCGGTAGATGGAGTAGATGTGCTTAACTCGTCCTGAAACCTCTCCTTTAATGCCAGCTTCGGCCAAGGCTGTTTCGAGTTGTGCTTGCACCCGCTCGATATATTCTTCCCGCTCACTGCGTTTTTCAGACAGGAGCTTGGCAATCTCTTTATAGCGATCAGGAGCAAGATAGCGAAATGCTAAGTCTTCTAATTCCCACTTGATTTGAGCGATACCTAAACGGTGAGCTAAAGGGGCATAAATAGTCATGACTTCACGTGCTACACGTTGCCTACGCTCTTCACTGGCATAGGATAGCTCACGCATGGCAAAGGTACGTTCAGCGAGCTTGATGAGGACCACGCGCACGTCATTGGTCATTGAGATCAGCATGCTATAAATATTTGATAGCTGCTCACGTTGATTATTTACGAAATGGTCTTCTAATCGTTTATTGCTCTCGATGGTTTCAGACAGCTGACCCAAAGCCAAGGCATCTTTAACCAACTTGGCCACTTCATTGCCAAATACCTCTTGGATGCGTTCATTAGAAATAAGGTTGGTACGTGCTGCACGATACAGCATGGCCGCAGTCAATGCATCTTCATCCTGGTATAGATAGGTAAGAATATCGGTCATACCGATACCAGTCATGTAGGCACTAGAGCGATTGTTTTCGGTTTCTAAGCTAGATTTTCTACCTACCATTTCACAGGCTTTTGCTAAATCTGGTAATTCGGCAATATTAACTCGATTAGACACAGCTTTTAGCCAAGCGGGTAAATCAATAATGGTGTTTTCTGCTAATTGCTTGTCCTTGTCTGGCTCATCTGTACAGCTAGATTTATTTTTAGAGCCTGAAGTGGCGGCAGTGTTATGAGAGTAGGTGAGGGTATCAAGTTGTACCCGCTCAACTAATGCTGAATCGTTAAGAGGTAGGAAATCCGCTTGAATGGAGCGGTCCATGGCAGTGGTGAGTTTGGAGGTGGCCAGTTGCTTTTTTAAATCTTCATTAAGCAAGCTAAAGGAAGCACTAGCACCAGGTTTATAATAACCATGCTGCTGCTGCGCAATCATTTGCGCAGCTAGGGAGGCACTGTCTTCAGTTGTTGTTTGACCATCAATAAGGGGCAACCCTTCGCGAACTTTTACCAAGTCTTCCTCCCTTAACATAAGTTAGACAACATAAGTCAGACGGGTTTAATAACTTAAACCTAGTCCTATACTATGCTGTTTGTTATTACTTAACTATTGTTTATTATTATCTTATCTATTAAAAATATTTCAAGCTCTGCTCTGTGAACAGTTGTGAACCAAAGTTACTCTGGATTCAATAAACCGTATTTTACAAGTCATATTTTATAAGTATTGTATAGTAAGTAATCAAAATCCTTTAATACTATAGTGAGCTTAGTTAACCCTTAGTTTTCATATAAGCCTCTACAGCTTAGAAACCATAAGGATCAATAGACTCACTATAGTGTAGAGTGAAGCCATTAGAGTGCAGGGGACTCTACTTTTTCAAAGCGGGCAATTGATTCAACATGACCTGTATGGCAGAACATATCCATCACTCCAGCATCTGTTAGGCGGTAGCCTTGTTCAATCAAGGCCTTGGTGTCACGAGCCAGCGTGGCAGGGTTACAAGAGACATAAACAATGCGTGAGGCATTAAAGTTAGGTAGATACTGCATCACCTCCCATGCTCCTGAGCGAGGGGGATCAATTAAGATGGCATCAAAGCCTTGCTGTGCCCATGGCTGCTCACTAAAGTCTTGCGTCAAATCTTGATTATAAAACTCAGTATTGCTAATACCATTGCGTTTGGCGTTATCTGCGGCGCGAGCTGTCATAGCGTCTGAGCCTTCAACTCCGATGGCCAGACCCTGAGTCCCATCTTCACCACCGACTAAGCGGGCTAAAGGTAGGCTGAAATTGCCGAGGCCACTAAATAAGTCTAGTACACGCTCACCTGGCTTTAAGTCTAGCAAATCACATGCCAACTTAGTCATCTGACGATTGACAGATAAGTTAACTTGAGTAAAGTCGGTGGGGATAAACTCATAAGTTAGATTGAATTCAGGCAGCTGGTAATATAAGCGACCAAATTGCTCAGTTAAGTTATCCTCTTCATGTAAAGCCACACGTTCAATACTGTCTGGGCCTTTTGACTGCAAGTACAATTGCCAGTTACGGGCTTTAAAAAAGGTCTTTAGCTTGTCTATATCATCGGTAGAAAGTGGCTCAAGATGACGTAAAATTAGGGCGACTGGCTGATTGCCATCAGGCAGATCAGGCTGTGCTTCACCCATTGCTAGCTCTACTTGGGCGATGTGGGCACGCGCTTCAAGTGAGCTGATCAGAGTCTTTAGATTTTCAAGCTCAAAGCCAATACGATTATCTAGAATATGACATTCATTTAACTCGGCTAAGAAGTTACTGTTACGCTCACGGAAGCCCACTAGAGCGGTTTCTTTTTTGGCAACATAACGTACTCCCATACGCGCTTTGGTACGGTAGCCTAAACGGTCGCCAACCACAGGGGCTAACCAGTTATCTGGTTGAACACCGGCCTGATGATCTAGTAGCTCAGACAAAACTGATTGTTTAAAAGCTATCTGTCCATCAGGTTGCCAATGTTGCAGGCTACAACCACCACATACCCCAAAGTGTGGGCAAGCTGGGGTCTGACGTTGTGGATGAGCATTTTCGATTAATTCAACCGCATCTCCCTCTTCAAAGCTTTTACGGCTGTTGGTCAGACGAACCTTAACCGACTCACCGGGAAGGGCAAAGCTGACAAATACCTTTTTGCCATGCTTTTCTTCAATATGACCGTCATCAACGCCAAACTCATTGCCATAAATAGCCACACCACGACCATCATGAGATAAGCCGTCAATTTTGAAAGGAAGCGGCGGGGCATCTTTCAAGCGGCGACGCACTCTTGAGCTGGGCTTAGAAAGCTTCTTGCTGGGGGCTGCTGCTAAAGAAGCATTGTCAGAGCGACTATCGGTTGGAGAAGGGGTGTTGTTTGTATTATCGGTGGGCTGCATAAACCTGCCTGTCTGTTAAATGTGCCAAAAATTAAGGGTAAATATTAGTGAGATTTTAACACATAAAGCCCTTGGCCGAGACTGCACCGTTATCAATAATTGCTTTAAAAAGAGGCTAAATCTGTTAAGGCTTAGGGATTTGGGAATAAATTGGTGAGCTAAGGCATGATAAAAGGATACGGGTTTTAACCATTAATCCTAAAAAGTGGTTAATGAGAGACCGGCCAATGTGCTAAAAAGTCCTGATGTCGAATACTATCATCCTCTTCAAGTTTGTTTTGCAAAAAGTGACGAGTTTGATTTTGCCAAGTGTCAAAGTCAGCTGAAGAGAGGTTGCCTGTCAACCGCATCCAGCGCAGGTAGATAAGCCAAGTATTAAGGACGTCTGACTCGCAGTAAAGGGCGAGCTCGTGCCACTGCTGCTGTGCCACCATATCGCCAACTTGGCTACCATCAAGCTCACGCTTACCTGGTAAACCGTATAAGTTGGCCACAATAGTCATGGCCTCACGGCGACTGCTTCCGTACTGACTAAAGCGATCCATTAAATCTAGATGCCGAGTGTGAAAGCGGTTGACGTAATTATCATAGCGCATGGTATTAATGCGATTGCCTTCTTCAAACAATAAGGGAACGCTTAAGTCGTATAACATTGCCCGGTAAATTAATACGGGGATATCAAATCCAGACCCATTCCAACTGACCAACTGTGGCAAGGTGTTCAGGTCTTTAAAGGCACGGAAAAAGGTAGATAGAATTTCTTTTTCACTATGCTTCTCAGCGGTTAGAGAAAACAGTGAGAGCTGACCGTCTTTTATATAAAACACAGAGATACACACAATCTTATGCAAGGGGAGACGCATAAACTCATCTCCTGACTCTTGGACACGTAGGCTAGTTAAAGCAGTCAACGCATCCTCATCGCTAAGATTGGCTAACTGAGGATAAACCCGACGTGCGCCGTCAATATCGGCAACGGTTTCAATGTCGAATACCAAGACAGGTTGCTTTAAAAAATCAGTCATAGCGTATCTACTGTGTTTTTAGTATTGAAAGCTAAATATTGCAAGCCAATGGCACCGGTAAGTTCTTTGTTGGTGTCATTGATTTGCTCATCTTTGCTTTTATTGCCAAGTGATTATTTTTTAAGTAGCTATTTACCAAGCAATTGTTTGCTAAGGGATTATTCAGCGGTGAATAAGCCGGTAGATAGATATCTGTCACCACGATCACAAACGATAAAAGCAATTACTGCGTCTGGCTGTGTGTCTTTAATCTCTTTAGCTACTTGAATAGCAGCCCAAGCAGCTGCTCCAGAAGATACCCCCGCTAAAATCCCTTCGGTACGGGCCAACTTACGCATATAGACTTCTGCCGTATATTGACTAATATCCATAGTACGGTCGATAACAGCGGGGTCATAAATCTCTGGTTTGTACTCTTCAGGCCAGCGGCGAATACCAGCAATAGAGGACTCATCATCAGGCTGCAAGCCAATGACTTGAATGTCAGGGTTTTGCTCTTTTAAGCATTTACCAGTCCCAGAAATGGTGCCTGTTGTGCCCATTGAGCTGATGAAATGGGTAATACGTCCGCCAGTTTGACGCCATAGCTCTGGGCCTGTCGTCTCATAGTGGGCAGCACTGTTATCAGGGTTGGCAAACTGATTTAGCACGATGCCTTTGCCTTCAGCTTGTAACTGTAAGGCTTGGTCACGAGCTGCCTCAATGCCTTCATCCACCTCAATTAAAGTGGCACCATAAGCGGCCATAGCATCTTTGCGCTCTTGGGTCGAGTTGGTGGGCATTAGCAGAATCATATTATAGCCACGCATAGCGGCAACCATGGCTAAAGCAATGCCGGTATTACCACTGGTGGCCTCAATTAACGTATCACCTGGTTTAATTTGACCGCGCTTTTCGGCTTGATGAATCATATTAAAGGCCGGACGATCTTTGACTGAGCTGGCTGGGTTGTTACCTTCTAACTTAGCTAGGATCTGTACCTGAGTGTCAACGCCTTCAAGTTGAGGTAAACGCTGTAGAGCAACCAAAGGAGTGTTGCCTACACAGTTTGATAAGGTTGTGACTTGGTCGAAGAAATTCACAGGGGTTTGAGTTGAATTAGACATAAAGAGCCTCAGTACAAGTTATCGGTAATATTATAGAAGTATAAGTGCTAAGGATTATACCATTTTGAGTCCTATCAGGTTATCTGCAATACGTTAAAACCTGTTACACTTATTATGGCTTCTTCTTATATAGCTGGTTGTTTATTTGCTTTTAATTGGCTCCAATCTATTGCAGTCTTAATACCCCTAAATAAAGTCTACTTCCCATGCAAAAAAAAATAATTGATTTTAGTAGTGCGTATGCTCAGCTCATCTTACTGGTGTTTTTGCCCATTGTGGTGTTGGCAGCAGTAGGGGCTTATTTGGTAGAAAGAGAGTCAAGTAAAGCCATTAAGTCTGAACAGCGTACTTTGGCTACAGCGGCATTGATACGCTATGAGCCCATGGTAAAGCAGCTATTGCCTGTGATACTAGAGAACCAAGATGAGGTGCAAGACAGTTTGCGCAGCGAAGCCTTGCCCGAAAGCTTGGAGCAAAGCCAACCTACCGCAACAATGAATAGCCAAGCTGAAATAATGGATAGCCACCAAGCTGAGGCTATCCGCGACTCAAGCGCTCAAGTGGCCAATATGTCCTTGCCTGAAGAGCTTAAAGGTGTTGATGGCATCATTGATAGTCAAGAGCTTGAAACAAACCTTAAGTCTTTAGATGATATGCAGCAGCGGATTAGCTATATCTTATCTTCAATGAATAATAATCAGCATATCCAGCGGGTGGCTATTATTGATGAGGGCGGTAAAGCGTTGGCTTTTTCGGGGGATCAAAGTATTGAGCCTTGGATTAATTTTAATCCACAAAAATTAGTTGAAAAAACTGACATTGATCAACAGGGGTTTGTGTCAGGAATTCCCACCGATATTGGAACGGCTTATGGCTATCTACTCGGAAGCTATGAGGGCACAAAGTATTGGTTGTTTGTTGATATGGACAATGAGCCGTTGACCATAGCCCAGCTAAAGGTTTGGTTGGGGTTAGGTATTACCGGTCTATTTACCTTGCTTATGCTACTGCTAAGCTTAAATACTTATGCCAAGAGTTGGATTGCGCCTATTTATGACTTAAGGCTGCATTTACAGCAGATTACCCCTGAAAATATGTATTTGCCGGTGAATATTGAATCTACCGGTGAGTTGAATTTATTGCAGCAGGATCTGTTAAAGACTCTTAGGCGGCTATATGGGGATTTTCAGGAGTTAAAGGACCACTCTGACCAGACAGAAGACGATCTACGCGATGCTTTTGATGAAATGGAGATGCAAAACATCTTTATTCGAGAAGCTCGAGATCAGGCCATATCTAGTAGCCAAGCTAAGTCTGCTTTCTTGGCCAATATTAGCCATGAGTTACGCACACCCTTAAATAGCATTGATGGCTTTATTAACCTTTTGGCACGGCATGGAGATTTAACCGCCGAGCAAGACTTATATGTGCAGACCATCCGCAAATCTTCCGCTCATTTACTGGCTCTGGTCAATGATGTTTTAGACTTTTCAAAAATTGAAGCCGGCAAGCTGGTGCTAGATAAGCACGAATTTAGTTTGTATTCAGCCATTTATGATGTGATGGATATGCTGTCGCCGTTAGCCGCTGAAAAGGGGCTGCGTATGGCGGTGATGTACTATAACGATGTACCTAATACCATCATTGGTGATGCTCTGCGAGTGAAGCAAGTACTGACCAATTTGGTAGGCAATGCCATTAAATTTACCGATGTGGGTGAGGTTGTGGTCCGAGTGGGCATTGATGAGATTGAAGAAGCTACAGTAATTGATAAGGACTCAGACAGCGCTCAGAGTACTGGTGATGGTCAAGTCTCAAGCGACAGCAATCCACACAGTGGGAGCATGATTCATATTGCTATTCAAGACACAGGGCATGGGTTGTCTGAGAGTGCTAAGAGTCAACTGTTTAAAAGCTTCAGCCAAGGAGATCCCTCGATTACTCGGCAGTATGGCGGTACGGGTCTAGGGCTGGTTATCTCTAAGCAGTTGACCAAACTGATGGGCGGTAGTATTGGCTTTTATGATAATGATAAAGTCAATCTAAATGGTCAAGGGCTATTGGCAGACTCTAGCTTACATACTACGGCTAATACAGGCCCAGTACGTACTGGAGCTACTTTTTGGTTCACAATCCCGGCTCATATAGAAGTAGACTTACCTGATGATATCGAGTTTGGGGCGACTCATGAAGATATGGGTGATGAAGATCAAATAAGGCTACCAGTACTGCGTCCCTTTGCCCAATCATCAACAGTTGAGGATAAGCCTTTTGAGATGTTGGTGTGGATAAACCATGCCCCAAGTATCCAAGTGTTTATGGCGGCAACTCGACCATTAAATATGAATGTAACCATAGCCCGCTCATTGGCAGGTGCCTTAGAGAAGCTAAAAGAAGGTGGCAATCGTTGGAATTGGGTGGTCATTGATGGAGGTGAGAGTGAGACCAGAGAGGATAAGGCTGCCTTATTAAAGCAAATTCGCCTGCACTATCAAGGCAAATTAGCCATTTATGGTTATCAAGTTGCTTTAGATGCGACCTTATTAGAGCGTTACAAGGCGATGGGTCTTTATCAGCCCCTTGATAAGCGTCAACTGTATAGTATGCTAGACACGCGGACCACCAATGTCTCTACCATGGTCGCGCCACCAACTTGGCAGGGGATAACGGTACTGGCGGTAGATGATCATCTACCAAACTTGCTGGTGCTTGATGCCCTACTTAGTGAGCTGGGTATTAAAGTAATTACCGCCAATAGCGGCTATGACGCAGTAGACATAATCAGTAAGCAGATTATGTATGACACCTATAACTATTCAGAGCAATCCAAGATAGAGGGCACTACTGGTTCGGGCTTAGCAAAAGACAGCAAAAACACTAAAATTGATTTGGTGTTTATGGATGTTCAAATGCCTAGAATGTCTGGAGATGAGGCTGCTAAAAAGATACGTCAATTAGAAGAAGAGGCGCAAAAAGAGCATTTAAACTATACCAAACGAATACCCATTATTGCGTTGACCGCGCATGGCTTAGCGGATGGTAAAGATAAGCTTATAGCAGCTGGGATTGATGATTATGTCGGCAAACCAATCAGTCGTCCGCAGTTGTTACAAATTCTTCAGCGCTGGCTAGGACGAGGGGGAGAGGCCGTCTCAAGTACTTTAAAACAAATTAAGTCGGCGCAATCTGATGACCTAGCCTTAAAGCAGAAGCAAGGTGATGAGTCAGTTTCAACTACAGATAGTGGAAAGATGCCGGTAGTGGATTGGAGAGATGCTTTAATGCGGTCGGCAAACAAAGCAGACTTGGCCAAACAACTGCTACTGATGATGCAGGATTCTGTAAAAGATGAGTTGGTAGATTTGCAAAAGGCTTGGGACAATAAAGATAGAGAACAGCTGGCACAAATTGCGCATAGAATATTGGGGGCAAGCCGCTACTCTGGTGTGCCCCAAATCCGTCAAGCCAGCCAAGACTTAGAGGACAAGTGCTTGCTAAACGTGCAGCATACGACGCCTGCACAGTTCAGTATGTTGGAGGAGTACTATACGGCGCTGGTTTATAGCTTAAAAGTGTTGCAAGCGTTAGATTTAGATGCTTATATAACCAAACAAATGCAAGACAGCGAAGAGAAAACTTTGAGTGAAAATGATATGACTTGGAAAATGATCTAAGTTTGAAAATGATCTAAGTTT
>JAHHUJ010000053.1 GCA_020024075.1 Psychrobacter sp. | reverse complement strand
CAAGGTAGAGGCGCAGCTTGGGTGGAGCGTATAAACGGCAGTTATTCCAATGTAGTGGGCCTTCCTTTAGCACAGACCTTGGCAGCGATTAAAAATATTGAGAAGCGGGTAGCTGGCTTATAGTAGACTGGATAACAATTTTTTAGCGTCAGTGGTACACTGGAGCTTATAAAAAGATATGTTCGTCATTTACCATTAAAGGCAAAAAAGGCAAAGTTACTATAAAAGCAAATATAAAAGCAAAACATATCGCTATAATTACTTGTCTTTAATAAAACATATTTAATCAATAATAAGATAAAAGGTCTGCTATGTCAGAAGAGCTACTCATTAATGTTAGCCCAATGGAATCTCGAGTTGCTGTTTTAGATAATGGTGTCGTCAGTGAGGTTTATATTGAGCGGCATAATAAGCTTGGCTTGGTGGGCAACATTTATTTGGGCACTGTGGTACGTGTCCTACCCGGTATGCAAGCGGCATTTGTGGAGATTGGACAGTCTCGAACTGCCTTCTTGCATGTCAATGATATGCGCCGCCCACCTCGGCCAACGGTAGTAGAAGATAAGACTCCAGCAACCCCCCGTCCTCATAGTCGACAAGAGCCTACGGTTTTAACTAGCATACCGGTTGACCGATCTGAGCATATTGCCGAAAATATGTCAGGGGTAGAGGGTAAAGCCTCTGCACTCGAGGCGGGATTGACCAGTTCCTCAAAAGTAGAGATGGAGTCTGGTAGTCTTAGAGAAAAACAATCTGCCTTGGCTGATGAAGCCACTAATTTACAAAGTGATTTGCACGATAACTCTTTATTAGATAGTGATTCTCCAGATAAAGTAGGTAATGCGATTACTCAAGTAGAAGCGCCGCCTACGGTTGTCAAGGAGCGCAAAGTTATTGAGCCACCCCGTCATGAGCTGATCCAGTATCGTCTGCATGAAGGTCAAAAAATTCTAGTTCAGGTGACTAAAGATCAGCTGGGAACCAAAGGCGCACGCTTAACCACTAACATCTCATTACCGTCTCGTTATTTGGTTTATCTGCCTTCTAGCGAGCATATCGGTATCTCTCAGCGTATTGATAATGAAGAGGAGCGCCACCGCTTAAAAACTGAGCTTGCCCAGTTGATGCAAACGGTAAATTTAACGGGAGGCTTAATTGCCCGTACCGCAGCAGAACGGGTGCCTGTGGCTAAGCTAGAGGAGGATATTTATTACTTAGTACAGCTATGGCGAACCATTCAGGCGCGTAAAGAGGCCTCAGCAGGCAGTGGTCAGACCGCGGTACTCATTTATCAAGAGTTGTCGCTGCCGCTACGCTCGATTCGAGACTTGGTGCACCCAGATACCGAAAAGGTTATCGTTGATCATGAAGGTATGTACAACGAAGTGCGTCAATTTGCGAAAGAGTTTGTGCCCTTTATTTATCCGCGTATTATACCGTATATGGGAGAGCAGCCTTTATTCGATGTGCATCGGGTAGAGGAGGACTTAAGGGATGCCTTAAAGCGCCGAGTAGATTTAAAGTCGGGCGGTTATCTGATTATTGATCAGACCGAAGCGATGACTACTATTGATGTCAATACTGGCTCATTTGTCGGTGGACGCTCGCTTGAGGACACCGTATACAAAACCAACTTAGAAGCCACTCACGCTATCGCTAGACAGCTTAGATTGCGCAATCTAGGCGGTATCATTATTCTCGATTTTATCGATATGCTAGAGCAAGAGCATAAAGACGATGTATTAGAGAGCCTACAGCACCAGTTGTCTCAAGATTATGCGAAGACTAAGATTACTCAGGTTAGCGAGCTAGGCTTGGTTGAGATGACCCGCAAGCGCACCCGTGAATCGCTTGAGCAGCAGCTTTGTGAGCCTTGTAAAACCTGCGGCGGTAAGGGCTTTATTAAGACTGCCGAAACGGTCTGCTTTGAGATTTTCCGTGAGATAATGCGCTGTGCACGTACCTATAACTCACCGAAGAAATTTACGGTAGTGGCTCATGCTTCGGTTATTGATTTACTGCTATCCACTGAAGCAGATACCGTTGCTGACCTAGAATATTTGCTAGGAAGAGTGATTACCTTTGAGGTAGAAAATCTGTATACCCAAGAGCAATATGACATCGTTTTGGATTGATGATTTAGATGAGCTAGAAGGGGGAGGGGAAGTGTTATTAAAATGTAAAATAAACAGCTTGCCCCCGCTTTAAGCCCATTAAAACTTACAATTACCCTTGCAATCGATTGTCAACTGTGTATAATACAACCCACTGAATTTATATGAGCGTTTCAAGCAAGTGTGATCAAATACGGCAGCGTATTGAACTGTAATCACTTATAAAGCTTGACGTTAATACAGCTGAAGCATCGTTTTCGGCACTAATTTCATTCTTCTTTGCTACCTTCCTATATGGAAATGGTGGGCAAGGATTAAACTTATTTTGTTTTTTGAATTGTTGGATGTGATTAGCATCACGATTTAACCAAAAAATAAATCATTTATATAACGGCTATTTATCATTCAAAATCTACCATTAGGGTAGCAATGATGATAAAACCACTTATTAGGAGCTTGCTGGCATGGCTAACCAGAGAATCCGTATCCGACTAAAGTCTTTTGATCATAGATTGATCGATCAGTCGGCACAAGAGATTGTCGATACCGCAAAGCGCACTGGTGCGCAAGTTTGTGGTCCTGTACCGTTGCCTACTCGCATCGAGCGTTTCAACGTCCTAACCTCGCCACACGTCAACAAAGACGCGCGAGATCAGTACGAGATTCGTACTCATAAGCGTATGCTTGACATCGTGCAACCAACTGATAAAACAGTTGACGCATTGATGAAATTGGACTTGGCTGCTGGTGTAGACGTTCAAATCGCATTGGGTTAATCAAAGGCGCGTATATTTAAGCGTAATGATTAATAACACGCGACTTTTAGAAATTACCCCAAACTATTAATTGAAGATATAAAGAGGTTTAACATGGCGATCGGTTTAGTCGGTAAGAAATGCGGCATGACCCGTGTCTTCACTGAAACAGGCGCTTCTATCCCTGTAACGGTTGTTGAGGTCGATGCAAACCGCATTACTCAAATTAAAACCAATGACACTGACGGCTATCAAGCCATCCAAGTAACCACTGGTGAGCGTCGTGACAGCCGCGTAACTGCAGCACAAAAAGGTCACTTTGCTAAAGCTGGCGTTAAAGCTGGCCGTGGTACATGGGAATTCCGTGTTACAGAAGAAGAACTTGAAGGACGTGAAGCGGGTAGCGAAATTGCTGCTGACCTATTTGAAGCAGGGCAACTTGTTGATGTTACAGGTCAAAGTAAAGGTAAAGGCTTTCAAGGTGGCGTAAAACGTCATAACTTTAGTATGCAAGATGCTACTCACGGTAACTCAATTTCGCATCGCGTATTGGGTTCTACAGGTCAGAACCAAAGCCCAGGTAAAGTTTTCAAAGGTAAGAAAATGCCAGGGCAAATGGGTAACAAACGTGTTACCGTTCAGGGACTTGAAATCGTGTCAGTAGACGCTGAAAAAGGTCTTCTCGTCATTAAAGGTGCCCTTCCAGGTGCCAATGGTGGCGATGTCATCGTACGTCCGTCAATCAAAGCCTAAGCAAGGGGATTAACGTGAATTTAAAAACTGTTACAGGCGCAGCGGTTGAGCTGTCTGACACGGCATTTGGTCGTGAATTCAACGAAGCCCTCGTTCACCAGGTAGTGACTGCATATTTAGCAGGCGCACGCCAAGGTAGCCGCGCGCAAAAGACTCGTGCTGAAGTTTCTGGCGGTGGCAAAAAGCCATGGCGCCAAAAAGGTACAGGCCGTGCACGTGCTGGTTCAACTCGTAGCCCAATTTGGGTTGGTGGTGGTCGAGCATTTGCTGCTAAGCCACAAGATTGGTCACAGAAAGTGAACCGCAAAATGTACCGTGGTGCAATGCAGTGCATTTTAGCTGAATTGGTTCGCCAAGACCGCTTAATCTTAGTTGAAGACATCACTATTTCAGCGCCAAAAACTAAAGAACTAGTTGGCAAATTGGAAGAACTTAATGCACCACGTGCATTAATCGTGACCAATGAAGTTGATGAGAATCTATACTTAGCTGCCCGCAACATTCCACATGTGAATGTACTTGGTGCTAATGAAGTGGATCCTGTTAGCTTGATTGCGTTTGATAAAGTCATCATGTCTGTTGACGCAGCGAAACAATTTGAGGAAGCACTAGCATGAATAACGCAAGACTTTATCAGGTCTTAAAAGGGCCTGTGTTCTCAGAGAAATCTCAGCTGTTAGGTGACTCGCTAGGTGTGCAGGTTTTCAAAGTTGATAACAATGCCACGAAGCGTGAAATCAAAAAAGCAGTCGAGTTAATGTTTGAAGGTGTGGAAGTTACTAAGGTAAACACCTTAAATGTTAAAGGTAAGACAAAGCGCTTTGGTCGCACTGTAGGTCGTCGTAATGACTATAAAAAAGCCTATGTGACTTTAAAAGCTGGTCAAGATGTACAAATGGCTGATGCTGGTGAAGAGATTGCAGATAATGCAGCTTCTACTAGCGAAACAGCGAACAACGAATAAGGATACAAATCATGCCTATCGTAAAAGCAAAGCCAACATCACCAGGTCGCCGTTTTGTTGAAAAAGTGGTGCATCCACACCTTTACAAAGGTCGTCCGCATGCCCCACTTGTTGAAGCACAAGGTAGATCAGGTGGTCGTAATAACAATGGTCGCATTACGTCACGTCATATTGGTGGTGGACATAAACAACACTATCGTATTATCGATTTCAAGCGTACGAAAGACAATATCCCAGCAACGGTAGAGCGTATCGAATACGATCCAAACCGTACTGCTCATATTGCTTTACTTAAGTATGCAGACGGTGAGCGTCGTTATATCATCGCTCCTAAGAAACTTAAAGTTGGCGATACTGTAATGTCAGGTGAGTCATCACCTATTCGTCCAGGCAACTGCTTACCACTTAAAAATATTCCTGTAGGTACTACTATTAGTAATATTGAACTAAAAATCGGTAAAGGCGCGCAATTAGCTCGCTCAGCTGGTGCTTCAGTTCAGCTACTAGGTAAAGATGGTATTTATGCAATTATCCGTTTACGCTCAGGCGAAACTCGTCGTGTACACGTAAATTGCCGTGCAGTTATTGGTGAAAACTCTAACTCTGAAAATAACCTAAAATCACTTGGTAAAGCAGGTGCAGCACGTTGGCGTGGCGTTCGTCCACAGACACGTGGTACTGCGATGAACCCGATTGATCACCCACACGGTGGTGGTGAAGGTCGCACAATGGGTAAACATCCAACTACACCATGGGGTCAGAAGACCAAAGGTCTTAAAACGCGTCACAACAAGCGTACTGACAGTATGATCATTCGTCGCCGTCGCGCCAAGAAGAAATAAAGGAAAATTTCATGCCTCGTTCATTGAAAAAAGGTCCATTCATTGATGCGCATCTGTTTGCCAAAGTAGAAAAAGCTGTTGAGTCTAACTCACGCAAGCCAATCAAAACTTGGTCACGTCGCTCGATGATTCTGCCACAAATGGTTGGTCTAACAATTTCTGTTCATAATGGTCGTACACACGTACCGGTTATCATTAGTGAGCAAATGGTTGGCCATAAACTAGGTGAATTTGCCCCGACTCGCACATATCGCGGTCATGGCTTTGACAAGAAAGCAAAAAAATAAGGTGCTCACTATGGAAGTAACTGCAAAATTACGCGGTGCCGCCATTTCGGCACAGAAAGTTCGACTTGTCGCAGATGAAATTCGTGGTAAGTCTATTGAGCGTGCTTTGGATATCCTTGCGTTCAGCAATAAAAAAGGCGCAGTATTCGTTAAGAAATGTCTTGAGTCTGCTATCGCTAATGCTGAACACAACCACGGTTTAGATATCGATACGCTTAAAGTATCAACTATCTATGTGGATGAAGGCATCACGCTAAAGCGTATCCTACCACGTGCAAAGGGTCGTGCTGATCGTATCAGTAAACGTACCTGTCACATCACTGTTAAGGTAGGAGAATAATTCATGGGACAAAAAGTACATCCAATCGGAATTCGTCTTGGTGTTGTAAAAAAACACAACGCTAACTGGTATGCAGACCCAAAGCAATATTCTGAATACCTACTTAACGATCTACAAGTACGTGACTATCTTCGTAAGAAGTTAGACAATGCTATGGTAAGCCATATTATGATTGAGCGTCCTACTGGCGCTGCTAAAATCACAATTTCAACGGCTCGCCCAGGTATCGTTATCGGTAAAAAAGGCGAAGATATTGAGAAGTTACAAAAAGAATTAACCAAAATGATGGGCGTACCAGCTCAGGTTAATATCGAAGAAATTACTTCTCCAGATTTAGATGCTCGTCTAGTTGCTGAAGGTATCGCTAGCCAACTAGAACGCCGTGTTATGTTCCGCCGTGCTATGAAGCGCGCCGTACAAAACAGCATGCGTTCTGGCGCTCAAGGTATTAAAGTTGAACTGTCTGGTCGTTTAGGCGGTGCTGAGATTGCTCGTACTGAGTGGTATCGTGAAGGTCGTGTACCTTTACACACTCTACGTGCAGATATCGATTATGCATCAGTTCGTGCAGAGACTACTTACGGAACCATCGGTGTTAAAGTATGGATTTTCCGTGGTGAAATTCTAGATGGTATGGATAGCGTTTATAATCCTCCTAAAGAAGATAAGACTCGTGCGCCAAAACGCCGCGGCCGTGGAAACCGTCGCAATTCAGACAGAGCAAACACAGATAGAGGTTAAGCTATGTTACAACCAAAACGTACCAAATTTCGTAAAATGCATAAAGGGCGTAACACGGGTTTAGCACATCGTGGTAGCACTGTTGCATTTGGTCAGTTTGGCTTAAAATCAATTGGCCGTGGTCGTATGACTGCTCGCCAAATTGAAGCCGCACGTCGTACTATTACTCGTAAGGTTAAGCGTGGTGGTAAAATCTGGATTCGTGTATTCCCAGACAAACCAATTACCAACAAACCATTAGAAGTTCGTATGGGTAAAGGTAAAGGTCCTGTAGAATACTGGGTATGCGAAATCAAACCAGGTAAAATGCTATATGAGATCGAAGGGGTTTCAGAAGAGTTAGCTCGCGAAGCTTTCACGCTTGCAGCAGCTAAGCTTCCCTTCAAAACTACCATTGTTAAGCGGACGATAATGTAATGAAGATCAGTGAATTACGAGACAAATCAGTAGAAGAGCTGACTGGATTACTAGATGAGAAGCAGCTTGATGCTTTCCGTCTTCGTATGGCGAAAGCCACCGGTCAACTAGGTAGCACACACGAAGTCAAAGCAAATCGCCGTGCGATTGCCCAAATTAAGACTTTGATTAATGAGAAACAAAGAGGCGCCTAATGAGTAACGATATTCAACAAACCGAAGGTGTAGGTATTGTTACTGGTAAGGTTGTCAGTAACAAGATGGATAAGTCTATTACAGTGTTAATCGAGCGTAAAGTTCGTCACCCACTATATGGCAAACAGATCCGTCGTTCTACAAAAATTAAAGCCCACGACGAAAACAATGTCTGTAAAGAAGGAGACGTGGTTCGCATCATTGAAACCCGTCCAATCTCAAAGACTAAGTCTTGGAAACTAGTTGACGTTGTGGAAACAGCGGAAAAAATATAAGCAAATTGCAATTGGCAATAATTACTGGTAAAATACGTCCCCTTTATGGCGACATACCAGATTAGTGAATACTTCATGTGATTCTTGTAATGACATGAAGTTATTCGCCAGTATTGTTATTGCCTGTTGTATATTATTGGAGTAACGCGATGATTCAGACTGAAACAATTCTGGAAGTTGCAGATAATAGTGGTGCACGACGTGTACAGTGTATTAAGGTACTAGGCGGTTCACATCGTCGTTATGCCTCTGTAGGCGACATCATTAAAGTATCTGTTAAAGAAGCAATTCCACGTGGTCGTGTTAAGAAAGGCGATGTAATGAATGCTGTGGTTGTACGTACCAAAAAAGGTGTACGTCGTCCAGATGGTTCAGTACTACGTTTTGATGACAACGCTGCGGTATTGCTTAACCAGAACAAAGCCCCGATTGCCACTCGTATCTTTGGGCCGGTAACTCGTGAACTACGTGGTGATCAATTCATGAAGATTGTATCACTAGCACCAGAAGTACTGTAGAGGTAACCCATGGCTAAATTACGTAAAGGCGACAGTGTTATTGTTATTGCTGGTAAAGATAAAGGCAAACAAGGCACTGTGCTAGCGGTAAAAAATGACCGTATCAAAGTGGAAGGCATTAACATTGTCACCAAACACCAAAAGCCAAATGCGGCAACTGGTGCTGAAGGTGGTATCGTTAAGCAAGAAGCATTTTTACATATTTCTAACGTCGCAATTTTTAATGCGCAAACCCAAAAAGCTGATCGTATTACTTATCAGTTTGACGAAGACGGCAACAAACAACGCGTTTATCGTTCAAACGGTGAAGTAGTGGCGACTGCGTAAAACACTAAGGGTGTAATAGCAATGGCTAGATTAAAATCACTATACAATGACCAGTACAAGCAACAGATCAAAGATGAACTAGGCTTGGAAAACGTCATGCAAGTACCAAAAATCACCAAAATTACTCTTAACATGGGTGTTGGCGGTGCTTCACAAGACAAGAAGCTTTTAGAAGGTGCCGTAGCTGACATGACTGCAATTGCAGGTCAGAAGCCGGTAATCACTAAAGCTCGTAAATCTGTCGCTGGCTTTAAAATTCGTGAAGAATGGCCAATTGGCTGTAAAGTGACACTTCGTGGCGAGCAAATGTATGAGTTTTTAGATCGTCTCATTGCTATTGCTATCCCACGTATCCGTGACTTCCGTGGCTTTTCACCAAAAGCTTTCGATGGTCGTGGTAACTACTCGTTAGGTATTAAAGAGCAAATCGTTTTCCCAGAAGTTGATTATGATAAAATTGATCGCCTTCGTGGGCTTGATATCACTATCACGACATCTGCTCAGGATGACGAGCAGGGTCGCGCACTGCTTAAAGCATTCGGCTTCCCATTCAAATAGGAATAAAGCATTATGGCAAAAAAGAGCATGATTAATCGCGAATTAAAACGCGAGAAAATGGTTGCTAAGTATGCTGAGAAGCGTGCAAATCTTAAAGCAATCATCAGTGACATGAACGCAAGTGATGAAGAAAGAATGGATGCCATTCTTGAGCTTCAATCACTTCCACGTAACTCGTCTCCAGTTAGACTACGTAACCGTTGTGGTGTAACTGGCCGTCCTCATGGTTACTTCCGTAAGTTTGGTTTATCACGTAACATTTTACGCGAGCGCGTAATGCAAGGTGATGTTCCAGGCGTTCGTAAAGCTAGTTGGTAAGGGAGTAATACTATGAGTATGCAAGATACAGTTGCTGATATGCTAACCCGTATCCGTAACGCACAAATGGCACGTAAAGTTTCTGTTGCAATGCCAAGCTCAAAACTACGTAAGTCAATTGCTGACCTACTAGTTGAAGAAGGTTACATCGCATCTGCTGAAGTCACTGACGAAGGCAATGGCAAAGCAACACTTAGCATTGAATTAAAATACTTCGAAGGCAAGCCTGTTATTGAAGTAATCAAACGCTATAGCCGTCCAGGTTTACGTCAATACCGCGGTAAAGACGAAATCCCATCGGTACAGCAAGGTTTAGGTGTAGCGATTGTTTCAACCAGCCAAGGTATTATGAGTGATCGTGCTGCTCGTGCCGCTGGCATCGGTGGTGAAATCATCGCATTCGTTGCTTAAATCATATTTTGTATTATTTAACTTTTTTAAATTTTATTAATAGGGTATAATGGGCGCCTTTATTTAGGCACCTAATTACTCATAATAGTTAAAAGCTTAAGTAATATAGAGCTGATTATTTAAATTAACAGGCCTAGTGCCTGTTAATTTTTTCATAATCATTCGTTATTTATCTGTTATTAAGATTTATCTTACTAAGGAAATCCCCTATGTCTCGTGTGGCTAAAGCCCCAGTAGCACTGCCTAAGGGCGTAAGTGTTACTTTGAACGGTCAGCAGGTTGAAGTTAAAGGCAGTAAAGGTACTATGTCTTTACACCTGCATGATTTGGTCGAGCTAAAACAAGAAGATGATCAACTGATCTTATCACCTGTTTCTGACTCTAAAGAAGGTTGGATGCACACTGGTACCATGCGTTCGTTACTGAACAACTTGGTGGTAGGTGTTTCTGAAGGTTTTGAAAGAAAACTTCAATTGATTGGTGTTGGTTACCGTGCTCAAGTAGCTGGTAATAAAGTAACTCTAAACGTTGGTTACTCTCACCCAATCGAATATACCCTTCCAGAAGGTGTAACTGCTGAAACCCCAAGCCAAACTGAACTCGTTTTAAAATCAAACGATAAGCAGGCATTAGGTCAAGCTGCTGCGAAAATCCGTGGTTATCGTCCGCCTGAACCATATAAAGGTAAAGGTATCCGTTATAGTGACGAGCATGTGGTTCGTAAAGAAGCTAAGAAAAAATAAGGTGAAATGACATGTTTGATAAAAAAGTTGCTCGCTTACGTCGAGCTAAGAAAACACGTGCCCACATCCGTCATTTAGGTGTGCATCGTTTAGTTGTTAACCGTACCCCACGCCATATTTATGCTCAGATTATTTCTCCAACTGGCGGAGAAGTATTGGCTCAAGCTTCAACACTTGATTCAACATTACGCTCTGGCGCTACTGGTAACGTTGAAGCAGCAACTGCTGTTGGTAAACTTATCGCTGAACGTGGAAAATCTGCTGGTATCACTAAAGTTGCCTTTGACCGTAGTGGTTTCAAATACCACGGCCGCGTTAAAGCATTGGCTGACGCCGCTCGTGAAAATGGATTGGAGTTTTAATCATGGCTAAAGTAGAGCAAAATGACGGTTTAGTAGAAAAATTAGTTTCTGTTGATCGTGTATCTAAAGTTGTAAAAGGTGGTCGTATTTTCTCATTCACAGCATTAACTGTTGTTGGTGATGGTAATGGCCGTGTTGGTTTTGGACGTGGTAAAGCTCGTGAAGTTCCAGCTGCTATCCAAAAAGCACTTGAAGCTGCTAAACGCAATATGATCACTGTTGATCTTGATGGCGTTACTTTACAGCATCCTATCGTTGCCCGTCATGGTGCAAGTAAAGTATATATGCAGCCAGCTAACGAAGGTACTGGTGTAATTGCCGGTGGTGCAGTTCGTGCCGTACTAGAATCTGCTGGTGTAGAAGACGTATTAACTAAATGTTACGGTTCAACGAACCCAACAAACGTAGTACGTGCAACATTCAATGGTTTACGTGATATGTCGTCACCTGAAAAGGCGGCTGCAAAACGTGGTAAATCTGTAGACGAAATCTTGGGCTAACCATTATTTAGATATAAAAGTAGGTGAGTTACGATGAAAAAAATGAAAGTTACTCAAATTAAATCTGGTGCCCATCGCCTTAAGAGCCACAAAGCTTGTCTTATGGGACTAGGTTTACGCCGTATTGGACAGACAGTTGAAGTTGAAGACACGCCTTCAACCCGTGGAATGGTGAATCGCATCAATTACATGGTTAAAGTGGAGGAAGCGTAATGGGACTTAAATTAAACGAATTATCAC
>JAHHUJ010000052.1 GCA_020024075.1 Psychrobacter sp. | reverse complement strand
TTGGCCGCTTGTGAAGGGGCACTATTGGTTGTCGATGCTGCTCAGGGTGTTGAGGTCTCTTCATCGCCACCATATTCTTGGCCATTAGCGCCTAAAATAGCCGATTACTTTGCCACATTAAGCTAAGTAGTTGGCTTTTTTTATGTCTCTTCGTTTTGTTGGTATCCTCAATTTAATTTTTTAGTGAACTGCTAGCTATTAGTTAGCTGTTAATTGTTTCGTTAATTGTTTGGCAATTTGTTTAAAATTAAATGGGATTTACGCTGACAATAACGCTCAAAAAACTCAGTTTTGACCTGTGTCAATCAGCATTGCATTTCTATCACTTACAAGCTAACTTAAAGCTGATAGAATAGACGACCTTAATATATTATTTACTTCATTTTTTATTAATGAACTCAACAACTAGGTAGCCGCAAGACGTGACCGCATTATCAAATATTCGAAATTTCTCAATCATCGCCCATATTGACCATGGTAAATCAACCTTGGCTGATCGCTTTATTCAGACTTGTGGCGCGCTGCAGGATCGTGAAATGCAGGCCCAAGTCTTAGACTCAATGGATATTGAGCGTGAGCGTGGTATTACTATTAAAGCGCAGTCAGTGACCTTGTACTATGATCACCCCAATGGCGAGCGTTATCAGCTTAACTTCATTGATACGCCAGGCCACGTAGACTTCTCTTATGAGGTGTCACGTTCATTGGCCGCTTGTGAAGGGGCACTATTGGTTGTCGATGCTGCTCAGGGTGTTGAGGCTCAGTCTGTAGCTAACTGCTATACCGCTGTAGACTTAGGTCTAGAGGTGCTTCCAGTACTGAATAAGATTGATTTGCCACAGGTTGAGCCTGAACGGGTTATTCAAGAAATTGAAGATATTATTGGCATTGAAGCCATTGATGCTCCTCGAGTTTCTGCTAAGTCAGGTCTTGGTGTTGATGAGCTATTAGAGGCTTTAGTTGAACGTATTCCAGCCCCAACTGGAGAGCGTGATGCACCGCTTCAAGCTTTGATTATTGATTCATGGTTTGATAACTACTTGGGCGTGGTTTCTTTGGTGCGCGTGCGTCAAGGTACTATCAAAAGTGGGGATAAAATTTTAATTAAGTCGACCATGGATTCACATTTAGTGACGTCCATTGGTGTCTTTACACCTAAGCCTTTAGAAACAGGTAAGCTTGAAGCGGGTGAAGTGGGCTTTGTTATCGCAGGCATTAAAGATATTCATGGTGCCCCAGTGGGGGATACGATTACTCATGCAAGCACACCTGATGTTGCGTTAATCCCTGGTTTCAAACAAATTACCCCTCAGGTCTATGCCGGTTTATTCCCAGTAGACTCAAATGATTTTGAGAAGTTTCGTGAGGCATTACAGAAGTTACAGATTAACGACTCAGCATTATTCTTTGAGCCTGACACCTCTGATGCTCTAGGTTTTGGTTTCCGTTGTGGTTTCTTAGGCATGCTGCATATGGAGATTATTCAAGAACGCTTGGAGAGAGAGTATAATCTTGATCTGATTACCACAGCACCATCCGTTATCTACGAGATTAAAAAGAAAAATGGTGAGGTGCTGTTGATTGATAACCCATCAAAGCTGCCAGACCCGGGTTTTGTAGAAGAGTTTCGTGAACCGATTGCTCGTTGTCATATATTAGTCCCTCAAGATTACTTGGGTAACGTGATGACATTGTGTATGGAGCGTCGAGGCGTTCAGGTAGATATGCGCTTTATGGGTAAGCAGGTGCAGCTGATTTTTGATATTCCACTGGGTGAAGTGGTGATGGACTTCTTTGACCGTTTAAAGTCTGTATCACGTGGGTTTGCATCATTAGACTATGAGTTTGACCGTTATGAAGTGGACAAACTGGTCAAAGTAGATGTCTTAATCAACGGAGATAAAGTAGACGCTTTAGCCATGATTTGTCACCAAGACCAAGCCCGTTATCGTGGTAATCAGCTGGTTGAGAAAATGAAAGAATTGATCCCACGACAGATGTTTGATGTGGCGATTCAGGCCGCTATTGGTAGCCAGATTATTGCCCGTAGTACCGTTAAAGCGATGCGTAAAGACGTTCTTGCTAAGTGTTATGGTGGTGACGTATCACGTAAGAAAAAACTACTGTCTAAGCAAAAAGAAGGTAAAAAGCGCATGAAGCAAGTGGGTAGTGTGGAGATTCCACAGGAGGCCTTCTTGGCCGTGTTGCAAGTGGATAATCAGTAAGCTTATCCTAATAAAAGTGATTGTAAGGGCCTTAGTCTCTAAGCCCTATGATCTAAACCTTATGATTTATATATAATAATTAGCCAAGACTTTGAGTGATTAGCTTCTTAGTGGGCTTGGAATAATAACAAAGCGGTTAAGGCAGCAGTATGGACTTTGATTTTAATTTAATTTTAGTGCCAGTAACCTTGATTCTTGGGGTGGTATGGCTGCTTGATAAGTTTTGGCTTAAGCAACACAAGAATGCTAAGGCAGGTAACTCAAAAGAGCTTCAAGCGGCACAAGACAATTTAGCGAATAAAAAATGCGCTTATATTCAGACCTTGTCTGAGCACAATATGTTCAGTGAGAACAGCAATCAGGACTTAGAGACGATTAGCGTTAGTGACGCACCCGTGCCGGTCAAGCAGGCTGAGCGTGAATATCGTGAAGCCAAGAGATTGGCCAATCAATCAATCTCTCAAAAGTCTACTCAGTCCTCTAAAGAGCATTTTTTAATTCGCTGGGCTCATGATTACTTTCTAGTATTGGCGATCGTGCTGGTGGTGCGCTCATTCATTGTTGAGCCGTTTAATATTCCTTCTTCGTCGATGGTACCCACCCTTTATACGGGTGACTTTGTGGCGGTAAATAAATACGCTTATGGTATTCGCCTACCGTTATCTTATAATAAAGTGATCGATATTGGTGAGCCAGAACACGGCGATGTGGTGGTGTTCCGTTACCCAGAAAATCCGAAAATTTATTATATTAAGCGTATTATTGGTTTGCCTGGAGATGAAGTTAGCTTTAACAATGGTAAGCTGTCGGTAAATGGGCAACAAGTGCCGAGTGAGCAAGTTGAGTTTACGGCAGATGAGGCTTTAACCAATCAACTTTATACTCCAGTTAAAAGCAGTGATCCTAGCCGTGAGTGGGATTTATCCCCTGAAGATGCGGTTATGGTGGCACAAAGTGAAGAGCGTGGCGCACGATATTTTCAGGAGAAGTTAGGTGATCATACCTACTTACGTCGTTACTTGGCCCCTAATTTATTGCGTGCTGAATACTCAAACTTTTTACAGCAGCCGATAGAGTATGACAGTAGCTGGAGCGTAACTGTTCCTGAGGGCAATTACTTCGTGATGGGTGATAACTCAGACCGTAGTGAAGATGGTCGTTATTGGGGCTACGTTCCTGATGAAAACTTGGCTGGTAAAGCGGTTTATGTGTGGATGCACAAAAAGCCTGGTTTATCTAACTTACCGACCTTCAGCCATAATCGTCCTATTGACTAAGTAAAGTGACTAAGTAAAGTTTTATTGAGCGGTGTATCAAATCTTGAGAAGTGCCAGTGGTCATAAAGAGATTTGAAGCATCGCAGTAAATCTGCATCTTACGAGAGATGCTTTAAACTTAAATACCTTAATTTAATCCCTTCAATTAATATACCTAGCTGTTTCTGACTTACCTTTTAGTCCAGTAATAGTTTTTAATATGCCGAAATAATATGCCAAAAGTTTTTAAAAAAGAAAGCGGTGATAGCGAGAAAATAACAGAAGTTGCTGAGATAGCGTCTCCTAGTAAGCAGCCCCCTAAACAACGCTATACAAACTTTGAGCAAGGTCTACCCAGTTTGCAAAAAGCGTTGGGCTATACTTTCAAAGACACCAGTCTGGCAAAATTGGCTTTAACCCATCGCTCGTATGATGGCAAAATTAACTATGAGCGATTAGAGTTTTTGGGAGATGCCCTGCTAGGGGTGATTATTGGTGAGGCATTATATTACCAATATCCCAATCAAGATGAAGGTCGGTTGACGCGTATGCGGGCCACTTTGGTTCGTCAGGAGTCATTAGTTATTGTGGCACAAAAGCTTAACCTATCTTCGCATCTAATTTTGGGGATAGGGGAGCGTAAAGGCGGTGGCCGTGAGCGGGCGTCAATATTGGCAGATACGGTTGAGTCTTTAATTGGTGCTATTTATCTGGACAGTCAAAGTGTTGATGTGGTCAAAGCTTGTGTTCTAAATTGGTTTGCTGAACTGATTGATAATGTCAATGATCAGCGGGTCTTAAAAGATGCCAAAAGCCGGCTACAAGAGTGGCTACAAGGTCATAAGTATGAGCTACCCAACTATGAGTTACTAGAAACCCAAGGCAATGCTCCTAATCAAATTTTTATTGTACGCTGTGAGGTTGATGTACCTCATACCACTCCTATAGTTGAGTCAGGTGAGAGTCGCCGTATTGCTGAACAAAAGACAGCAGAGAAGATGATTAACCAGCTAAATAAGCTCGTTAGTGATCGTATTATTAAATTAAAATCTTAAGCCTCTTAATTCAAGAAGTTTCAGAAGATAACATCGGATAAACAGACATATGTCAAACGCAGCACAAGAAAACCAACCTTTAGATAACGAATCAAATGACGCTACTGACACTTTGTTAGACAGCTTCTTCAATGATGAGTCGTTACCAGAAGATTATCGAGCCGGCTATGTGGCTATCGTCGGTCGTCCTAATGTTGGTAAATCAACCCTAATGAACCACATGTTGGGACAGAAGTTATCCATCACATCCCGTAAGCCACAAACCACCCGTCATCGCATTCATGGTATTTTATCTAATGATGAGATGCAGGCAGTGTTTGTCGATACCCCTGGTATTCACAGCAATGAAGTACGCCTGATTAACGAGCGTATGAACAAGGCTGCTTTCTCCGCTTTAGTCGATGTGGACTTGGTGCTATTTGTGGTAGATGGTGAGCAGTGGCGTGAAGATGATTTGTTAACACTTGAAAAAATTGGTGAGACAGACATCCCTGTGGTATTGGTTATCAATAAGGCGGATACTATCAAAGATAAAGGCTCAATCTTGCCTTTAATTGAAACTTACCATGAAAACTTTGACTTTGCGGATATCGTCCCAGTTTCTGCCCTAAAAAACCAAAATTTAGAGCGCTTACAGCAAGTGATTCGCTCACATCTGCCTCAGGGCGCTCCCATTTATGATACTGAGCAGATTACAGATCGTAGTGAGCGCTTCTTAGCCAGTGAAATTATTCGCGAAAAAATCATGCGTCAATCAGGCGATGAAGTTCCTTATGATTTAACGGTTCAGATTGATGAATTCAAAGATGAGCCGGCACATATTGATCCTAAAACAGGCCGTAAACGCAAAGCGGTAACTTTTATTGATGCCACCATCTTCGTTGAACGTAATGGCCAAAAAGCCATTATTATTGGCGATAAAGGCAGTCGCATCAAGCAGGTGGGTATCGCTGCACGCGAAGATATGGAAGCTTTGTTCGAGCGTAAAATCATGCTGAATTTGTGGGTGAAGGTCAAACAAGGATGGTCAGATGATGCCCGTGCCTTAAGCAGTTTAGGGTATTAATAGTTAAGCTTGCTAATCAATAGGGCGCTGAGTTCAGAGCTAGACCAGTCTTTAGTCAATGGGATGGATAATAACGTTGCGTAATGAATCACTACATGCGTATAGTTTGCATCAGCGCCCTTACCAAGAAAAAAGAAGTATCTATTATTTATTTACCAAAGAGCATGGTGTCTTGCATGGTATTGGTAAAAAAGGGATTCCACAGTTTGCACCGTTGATGCTGTTTGCGACCGGTAAAAAATCTTTGAAAACCTTGCAACAGGTAAATATCGTTGAGGCAGTACCTAGTTTAATGGGGCAACAGCAATATGCCGCTTTGTATGTCAATGAAATCACTTTAAAGCTACTGCCGGTTGAAGACAGTATGCCCACAGTCTATGACCAATACGCTCATACCATAACGCAGCTGCAGCAGTCATTAAGCTTGGATGAACTAAAGTTTGTACTTCGCTGTTATGAGCAAGTTTTGTTCAGTGAGCTAGGATTTGCGATTGATCTTGAGCAAGACAGTGAACAACAGTTAATTGAGAAAGAACAGTATTACTATTTTGCGGCAGATAGAGGATGGGTTAAGCCTTCAGCTACTGAGTCACAACAGCAGAGTAGTTCAAGCGATCACAGTGATCGAAGCCAGCTGCCCTCTACAGCGGCAACTCTCGCCTCGCCCTCTAACTTTAGTCATCGCAATCCTTCAGCTTTTATGCGACAGTCCCCTATAAAAGGAGAGACAATTCTTGCCATGCAGGTAGGGATTAGTGCGCATACTATTGACAGCTGGACCCACATTCATCGTCAACTTATTGATTACTTATTTGATTATCAGCCATTACAGAGTCGTATCTTATGGCAACAGTTTTATCGTTATCAATAAGATATGATAGATAGGTCATGACTCATATAACCCCATATATTAGGGCTGGAGTCAACGATGAGTGCTTATTAACATATCAGTTGTTATTCTCGGTTATTTTGTCAGTTATCTAGGGTGAATTCTTATGAATAAAATGGTGCAGTCCTCTTCTAACTCCCCTTTATTGGGCGTCAACATTGATCATGTGGCTACCTTACGTCAAGCTCGAGGGGTTAGCTATCCAGACCCTATCAAAGCAGCACTACTTTGTGAGCAAGCAGGAGCAGATGGCATTACTCTCCACTTACGAGAAGACAGACGTCACATTGTAGATGAAGACGTTTATCGTATGAAGCCGTTACTGAAAACTCGGATGAACTTAGAGATGGCCACCACTGAAGAGATGCTCAATATTGCGCTTAAAGTGAAGCCTGAATGGATATGTTTGGTTCCAGAGAAGCGGCAAGAGCTGACCACAGAAGGTGGCTTAGATGTGGCCTCTCAACTACAGCATATTAAAGATTATATAGCAGCTTTGCATGAGGCAGGTATTCAGGTTTCTTTATTTATTGACCCTGAGTCGAAGCAGATAGATGCTGCTATGGCTTGTGCAGCTGATGCCATTGAGCTGCATACCGGTCAATATTCACAAGCAACGTTAGCAGGGGACAGCTTCGCCACAGCACAGGAATTACAAAGAGTTCAAAGTGCCACGGCCTACGCATTGTCGGCACAAGACAACTTCATTATTAATGCAGGTCATGGTCTTACCCGGGATAACGTCTATCCCATTGCCAGTATTCCTGGGATATATGAGCTTAATATTGGCCACGCCTTAATTGCAGACAGCGTATTTATGGGGCTCGAAAAAGCAGTTCAGGCGATGAAACAAGCAATGCAAGGCCAGTAATAAGAGGCTTAGCATTATCAGAATCCTTATGGGCAACCGGTCTTTTTAACACTATAAGGCTTAAATCGATAGTTGCCTTGTTGGTTGAGAGAGATTTGATACATATTGTGGGTTAGGTGATCGTTAGAGCAATATTTAATGTGACCAAAATGCCCACGAGGTAAGCCACTGTCTCCAAAAAACTTAATATAGTGACGTCGACCTGCTCTGAGATATAGCCTTCCGTAATCCAGATTTAGAGGTTGTTTTAGTAGCAGTTGATTGACTGCTGGGTCAAATTGATGATTGTTGTCGCTATCGGTAAAGATCAATACATACTCTTTAGCTTGGTTATGGCAATGATAATTGGCATCTGCTAAACATAGGATGCTGTCTTGACGCTGCATAAAGCTTTGAGCTTTGGCAATGCGAAAAGCATTGGTTATTTGATTACGTACTTCTTTAGCTTCCCAGCGTTGTAATGCCCCAATAAATGAGGGCAGGGCTATCGAGGTTAATGTGATGAGTAACAAAAGGGTTAGTAGTAATTCTATTAAAGTAAATCCGTTGTTTTGACTTATTTTGTTTGGGTTAAGTTTAAGATTGTCACAGGGTTTTGCGACTCTTTGATTTAGTAACTTAACAATAAGAAACGACATTATAAGTCAACCTTACAGTATAAAAGAGCAGTCGTTTGGACTTAGCCCAGTGATAGCCTAGTATTTGTGGCAATATATAACCTAGTGTCAAATTTTGTTACATTTGGTGAAAAACTAGGGGTTAAGGATAGAACTATTTGAGCATATGTATTAGAATTAGCATTAGTTAGTTGTGTATCACATTTAGTTATATTTGATTACATATCATTAAATCACATAAAACATATTAGTGTGCTGATTAGGTGTTGATTGAACTTGGTTAATTGTTATCTAATTACCATGTTACCACCTAATTAACTACTAATTGATTGCAATGTAATTAGCAAGTGGTTTATGTGATTTTTATGTGTACTAGATGACTGGGTCACAAAAAAATGTTGTAAATAAATTAATTTATATATAAGCTATTATGCGAAAGTATAAATTAGTGCTTAGTTCATTTTTTTTATGAGCTGAGTATTACAAATTAGAGATATTAAGTGTTTTTTGCACACAAACCGTCCCTTGGAGGAAGTTTATGAAACTTAACAAAATTACTTTGGCTTTAATTGCCGCTGCAGCTGCACCTATGGTAGCAACTGCTGGTGTAACAGTGAGCCCAGTTTTACTTGGTTACCACTACACTGAAGCTCAAGACGATGAGTACGTAGATGAAGATCTTAACTTCTATCAAGAAGATGATCTATATACTGGTGCTGCTCTTGGTATCGAATTAACTCCATCTACTCAATTCCAAGTTGAATATGGTGTAACAGATTCAGACGCTTTTGATAAAACTGGTGCTAAAATCGGTGAAGCTGAGCGTGAAATGATCACTGGTAACTTCCTAGTGGGCTTTGATGAGTTCACAGGCTACCGTGACACTGCTTTCCGTCCATACGCTTTAATTGGTGCTGGTCAGCAAAAAATTGAAGTTAAAAATGATGCTGGTAAAGAAATCCGTGAAACTACAGATACTATCGGTAACCTAGGTCTAGGTGCTATGTACCGTATCAACGATGCATTAAGCCTACGTGGTGAAGCTCGTGCTATCCACAACTTTGATTACAACCTATGGGACGGTATGGCTCTAGCTGGTCTAGAAGTAGTTCTAGGTGGTCACTTAGCACCAGCAGTAGCTGCTCCAGTAGCCACTGTTGAACCAACTCCAGTTATCGTTGTTGAAGCTGACCAAGACAGCGATGGCGATGGCGTAATCGATAGCTTAGACCAGTGCCCTAACACTCCAGCTAACGTAGTAGTTGACGAAAATGGTTGCCCAGTACAAGTTCAGATCGATGATGAACTAAAAATGGAACTACGCGTATTCTTCGATAACGACAAATCAGTTATCAAAGAGCAGTACAAACCAGAAATCGCTAAAGTAGCAGAAAAAATGCGTGAGTATCCAAACTCATCAGCCAGCATCGAAGGTCACGCTTCTAAAACTGGTCCATCAGCTCGCTACAACCAGCGCCTATCTGAAGCTCGTGCAATCGCAGTTAAGACTATGCTAACTAACGAATTCGGCGTAGCTCCTAACCGTCTAAGCACTGTTGGTTACGGTTATGACCGTCCAATCGCACCAAACGATACTGAAGAAGGTCGTGCAATGAACCGTCGTGTGTACGCTGTTATCACTGGTAACAAAACCATGACTGTTGACCAAACTAAAGATATGAACGTTCAATAATATCTTGAGTATGTTTTAGTAGTTATTTAAAAAAAAGCTGCCAAATTGGTGGCTTTTTTTTGTTATATACTTTGAGTAACCTTTACATTTTTCTTAAAGCATTCATAAAATCAGTTAATTAACTGTAATACAAAGGTGTTATACTGCGATCGTGAAAAGAGTTACTGATTATTATCCAAAAAATATTGAGTCTTTAAAATATGTCTAACGAAATACAAAATTTACGCAATATCGCTATTATTGCTCACGTCGACCATGGTAAAACAACCCTAGTTGATAAGTTATTACATCAATCAGGTACCTTTGACGATCGTGCAAATATTGCGGAACGCGCAATGGATTCAGGCGCAATTGAGCAGGAACGTGGTATTACGATTCTTGCCAAAAATACAGCCATTAAGTGGCACAATCCTAAGACCGATGAAGAATATCGTATTAATATCGTGGATACCCCAGGTCACGCCGATTTCGGTGGGGAAGTTGAACGTGTAATGTCTATGGTTGACTGCGTTTTACTAGTGGTAGACGCTATTGATGGTCCTATGCCACAAACTCGATTTGTAACTCAAAAGGCATTCGAACAAGGTTTGAAGCCAATTGTTGTAATTAACAAAATCGATCGCCCAGGTTCACGCCCTGACTGGGTAATGGATCAAATATTTGATCTATTTGATAATCTAGGTGCAAGTGATGAGCAGCTGGATTTCCATGTCGTATATGCTTCAGCTTTAAATGGTATTGCTGGTCTAGATCCAGATAATCTTGCCGATGATATGACCCCATTGTTTGAAACTATTGTAGATGTTGTTGAGCCTCCAAAAGTGGATGCTGATGCTCCTTTTCGTATGCAGATTTCAAGCCTAGACTATAACAACTTCGTTGGTGTTATTGGTGTTGGTCGTATCGAACGTGGTCGTATTTCAACCAATACTCCAGTTACGGTAATTGATAAAGAGGGTAAAACGCGTAACGGTCGTATCCTTAAAATTATGGGTTACCATGGTTTAGACCGCATCGACGTTGAAGACGCTCAGGCTGGTGATATTGTCTGTATTACTGGTATTGATGCTTTAAACATTTCAGATACCATCTGTGATCCTAATCATGTAGAAGCTTTACCGCCATTAACCGTGGATGAGCCAACAGTTTCTATGACCTTCCAAGTGAACAACTCACCTTTTGCGGGTCGTGAAGGTAAATTTGTGACCTCACGTAATATCCGTGAACGTTTAGAACGTGAGCTTATTCATAACGTTGCTTTGCGTGTAGAGGATACTGACTCAGCTGAGAAATTCAAAGTTTCTGGCCGTGGTGAGCTTCATTTATCAGTATTGATTGAGAATATGCGTCGTGAAGGCTATGAATTAGCAGTTTCACGCCCAGAAGTTATCGTTAAAGAAGTTGATGGTAAACTTCAAGAACCGTATGAAAATGTAATCTTTGATGTTGAAGAACAACATCAGGGCCCTATCATGGAGCAAGTTGGTCTACGTAAAGGTGAAATGACCGATATGCAACTTGATGGTAAAGGGCGTATGCGTATTGAAGCTACTATGCCAGCTCGTGGTCTAATCGGTTTCCGTTCAGAGTTCCTTACCTTAACTTCAGGTACCGGTATTTTAACCTCAAGCTTCTCTCATTATGGTCCACAAAAAATTGGTGAAGTAGGTGGACGTACTAATGGTGTGTTAGTTTCTATGGCAAACGGTGTTTGTCTAGGTTATGCCTTATTTAACTTACAGAAGCGTGGTAAGCTTTTTGCTGAGCCGCAACTTGAAGTTTATGAAGGTATGATTGTTGGTCTTAACTCACGTAGTGATGATATGGTCGTTAACCCAACTACTGCTAAACAGTTAACCAACGTTCGTGCTAGTGGTACTGATGAAGCCTTAACTCTAGTGCCAGCCATTAAATTCACTTTAGAGCAAGCGCTTGAATTTATCGAAGATGATGAGCTGGTTGAGGTAACGCCTAAGTCAATTCGTCTACGTAAGAAGTATTTGACTGAAAGTGAGCGT
>JAHHUJ010000051.1 GCA_020024075.1 Psychrobacter sp. | reverse complement strand
GGATTTGTTCAATCATTTTGCTCATTTCATGGCTAGATAAAGCCAAATCTTTTTGGGTATAACGCCACTCTCCTAACTCACGGCTTAAAATAGCAATGCAGATAGCCGCACTGTCATGGGCTATCAAAGTTAAGTCGGCTGAGTATATCTCATTACCTTCATCATCGCTTAGGTACAGATTGCCTCGTTCAACTTGACGAATGGGGTAGCCGTGATAAGAGGAGACGACTAAAGCAATATGGCACACGGTCTCAGGTAAGCGTGCCAGTTTTAGCTCAATGGTTTCGACATCTACGTTTCTATCGATTTCAGCAGCAGAGCCTCTATCTTTACCATCTAAGCTATCGCCTTGGTGGCGAATGGCTTCAGAGCTGTCACGCAGCTGCTTGAACCATACCTTATCGACAAGCTGTAATTGCTTATCAAAAAGCACACAAGATAAATCAATATCTAGGGTGGTTTTGTTCTTTTTTAAGCGGTTAATAAATCCTTTTTTTATCACTTCGGTGTATTTAAAATTTAGGCCATATAATAGGGTGCTTCCTTGGATAGGCAGCTCACTCAACAGGTGGGTTACCGGCAGAGGGGTAGAGGCTTGGGGGGTTGAGCCTGAATCTACAGTTTGGGTAGGGCTTTGAGTTGTAGAGGCCAAAAGAAACTCCTAAGTGAGAATAATCGTATTAATAATAATTATGCATAATAAATAAAGGCAATTATAGCACTTTACTTTGGTTGAAAATAACTTGCTTGGATAGCCAACTACATCCCCGTCTCATCTTGCTTAACCGCTCTTTCTAAGATTTCAGGCTTAATAGAGATGAGCTTTTTGCCAAAGCCGCGTAGCCACCATACCAATTGTGAGGTTAAGTTCACTGTGGCAGTAATGGTTTGAGTATTCTGCTCTTCATCATCAGTGACAATCTGATCTTCACTGAGTCGGCTCTCGGTCAGGCTGGTGCCAGCTTTACCATTAAATACCAATGTTATCTTGGTATTCTTGCCATGATTGGGTAGATCTTTGAAGAGGTAATGAGCAAACCCCATACCGCCAGAATCTAAATAAGAGGTTAAATCAAAGTTGTCAGGGATAACGGCTTTGGTCTCCTCCTCAACCGTTACCTCCGTAAAGCGATGTAGGGCAAAAGTACGAATGGTTTGATGTTCATCACCAACCTTGGTTGCCAGTAAGTAGATGACCACACCGCGCTGGACAATGGCAATAGGGTTAAGAGTATATTCGCCAGGATTGTCCTTGTTGCGGCGGGTATAGCGAGCTGTAATTTGACGTTCATAAAATATGGCTTGATAAATAGAATCTTTACATTCTCGGCAAATTTTAGGGGCAATCAGAGGCTGTGTGGCCGGCTCGATACGCACTCGGTCCAACCAGTTGTGGGTGATTTTACTGTCTTTTAATTGTCGTCTTGCCAAGTCAAACCAAGGAAATAGCTCGTCCAAAATGGTAGGCGGAAGCAGTTGTGCTAAATTAGCCTCGACCATATTGAAGGCAACCGCTTGCGATAAATTCATGTGTGGCAAGCTTTGAACCGGTGCATCTTCTTTCCAGCGCCAACCCTGGGGATTGGCATTATTTTTCTCGATAGGAAAGCGCTTCGATAAGGCGTTCAAGTCACGCTGTACCGTGCGCAAACTCACATCAAAATTAGCCAAACGTAATTGTTCATGCAGATGATGGGTGCCGCGCCAGCTTCCCCGCTCCAACAAATTAAGCAGCTCCCACTGACGGGCTGTGGTTGCCGTACTATTATTGGCGCTGCGCTGGCTTTGAGAGGTGTCCTTACTTTTGGTCATATCAGTCATCATATTGTTTTGATTATTAATAACTAGCTTTTGCTTATTAAACAACTGTCTTTTGATTATTAAATAATTGTGAGTATAGCAGAGCTAAAAAATAGCATAATTTCATGAGGGATACGATAGCCTTGTGAGTTTTAGCCCAATTATTCATTATAGCGGCTATTTTTAGTCTCTTTTAAAGTTGATTGGTCAGTAGGTTGTGACTCATCTACTTCTTCTGGGGGATTTAGTTGTTCTTCCCATTTTTTTAGATTTTTGATAATTTTGCCAAATAAGCTGGCTTTGCGATAGCGGCCTTTTTTATTGGTAGTATCAACGGGCATATCTGCCAAGATGGTGAGCGCCTCGCTTAAGCTTTTGACCCCATAGATATGAAATTGCTGTGCTTGAACCGCTTCTATAATATCATCACGAAGCATCAGTTGAGAGATATTGGCATAAGGTAAGATAACACCTTGGTTGCCAGTTAGCCCTTGGTGTGAGCAGGCATCAAAAAAACCAGCGACTTTGGCATTAATTCCGCCCACCGCTTGGACTCGGCCCAATTGGTTCATAGAGCCAGTAATACCTAGGGCTTGAGAGATCGGCACCTCTGCTAAAGCGGATAATAGAGCACAGGCTTCTGCTAAAGTGGCACTGTCTCCATCAATATGAGCATAACTTTGTTCAAAGGCTAAGGATGCGGTAAAGTTTAAGGGATGGTAGGGGCTAAATAAGGCACGTAAATAGCTGTTCATGATCAGCATACCTTTGGCGTGTAGACTTCCTCCAAGCTCCACATCTCTTTCAATATCTAAGATATCACCTGAGCCCACACTGTGTTGCACCACCGCGGTTAATAAAGCGGGCATACCAAATTCACTGTCTGCATAATCAATGATGGTTAACGCATTGATTTGACCGATGGCACTGCCTGTCGTACTAATTAGCTGTTGGCCATCGGTAATCTCTTGCAGATACAGCTCTTTTAGATAGCTTGAGCGAAAGTTTATGTCGTTGATGGCTTGCTTTACTTGAAGGTGGGTGACCAGTTCAGCCTGATCCTTCGTTGCTAGACGGTCTGCTTCTAGCATGACTTGAATTAGGCTATCGCTATGTAAACTTAGTTTGTTTTGATCTTCAGATAATAAGCTCAAAAATTCTAGTACTGCCGCTTGGGCCGAGCTGTCAAAATGTTTAATCTTATATTTGGCAATAATGTCAGCCATTTTGGCGACCATTTCTAGCTCATTATCAATTGAGCGAACCACCTCCTCATGGAAGTCCGCTCGTATTTTAAATAAAGATAAAAACTCCCCGTCTTGCTCGGCATACTGATCGTATAAATCAGATTCACCGAGCAAAATAACTTTGTTCTCTAGAGGGATAGGCTCAGGAGTGAGTAAATTGTCACCTAGAGTCGTGTTGTGGCTGACTTCAACGGGGCTTAGTTCAGCGGTTCTTAGTGCCAACTTTAATCCATGCCAAGCTTCAGGATACTCGCTGATGTATGAGGCTTCTATGATTAAAAAGCCACCATTGGCTTTGTGCAATGCCCCTGGCTGAATCATCATATGATTGCTAATCGTACAGCCTGCTTGCAAGGTTTGGTTGATTTTACCTAGTAGGTTACTGTGGGAGGGGTTGGGCTCAAAGACAATAGGAGCACCGTCTAGCGTTTGGGTCTGGTTGTGTTTTAAGGCATACTCAGAGTATGGCTTAGGGCCTACTGAGCTGATGATATTAATGTTATATCTGTCCGGTATTTGCTGGTTGTGTGCAGGGACAAAGCGTGGGTCTTTGGCTTGTAAGATAAGCTGAGCGTTATTAATTAGATCTTGTTGCAGCAGTTGTAAATAGGCTACCAGCTTAGCGTTGCTACTATAAGTATCTAATAATTTCAAAAAATAAGGGGCAAGGACTTCTTCAGCAGTGTTTTTAGCTTTTTGAGCTAAATCATTTTGAGCTAGGCTATTTTTTTTATTATCTTTGCAGTATTGATCGGAGCTACTGTTATCTAATGGCATTAAAGCGGCAGTTAAATGATGCCAAATTTTGACCAGCTCAGCTGATAGCTTAGGTGCTGATTCAGGTTCTAAGGCAATAGCTAACGGGGAGTTGGGGCTATTAAAGTTATAAGTGTAAATCCAATCTTTTAATTTGGTTTGCTTATGACCTTTATGACACAGGTATTGGGTAATAAAGGTTCTTTTGCCCAGACCATTAGCACCCACTGCAAAGACATTATAGCCTCCAGCGGTGATATCAAAGGCGGTATTTAAGGCTAAGACAGAGCGCTGTTGACCGAAGCCACAGTTTAAGCGAGCTGCCAATTTAGTAGAGGCGGGCAGGACGCTGGGGTCACTGTATTTTTTTAACTTGGCCGAGTCTACTTTGCAGTTGTGCTTTATTTGGGTTACTGTTTTAGTGGCTAAGGCCGTTCGCTGTTGTTTGGTTAAATGAGTCATTGTCTGCTTCGAGGTGTTGAGTTTTTTTGTATTTGCATTAACATACGGCTCCTTCAAGCTAGAGTTTGAGTCAGAATTGGTCGAATGTGAGCCAGTTTGGGTCTTATGAGGGCTCTTAGGAGTTTTGTTTTTAGGACTCGCAGCATTGCTAGAAGAAGACATTGTCGGCTCAGATCAAATAGAAAATTAACATGAAAAATAATATTGAGTATATCGCATGATAGACATGGGATAACATCTAAAAAAATTACGAACGTGTTATAATGCCACGCTAAACCCTTTGGCTTGAGATAAACCGAGAATTTGCCTGTATTATAGTACAGTATGGTAGCGATAAAATGATGAACACCACTGAGTTTCAAGTGATATCTAATCAATATCAAGAGCTTGATAAACTTTTGCTTGATTCAATTGAACAGTTAAAGCTAGCAATTAGTGCCGAACAGCGCGGTAAGTTGATGTTATATTTAGACAAGCTATTGTTTTGGAACAAAGCTTATAATTTGACTGCAATTAAACAGCCAAGAGAAGCTTTGATTAAGCATATTATTGACTGTTTAGCCATATTACCGCATCTAAAATCTGGTAAGCTTTTAGATATTGGAACGGGGGCAGGTTTACCTGGAGTAATTATTGCTATTTGTGAGCCAGAGCGTGAAGTGACGGTGCTTGATAGCAATCAAAAAAAGATTCGTTTTATTCGTCAATCAGTGTCTGAGCTTAAATTAACCAACGTTACGCCTGTGGCTAGCCGAATTGAAAACTTCTTGCCCCAAGAGCATGAAAAATTTGCCGTCATCACCTCTAGAGCCTTTGCTAGTCTAACTGACTTTGTAGAAGCTGCTGAGCCAAGATTGGCGCAAGGGGGTTGGCTACAAGCCATGAAGGGATTAATTCCTGAGCCAGAAGATATGAATGCTTTGGTTGATGAGTGGCAGATAGAGCATATTGCTTTGGACGTGCCTCATTTGCATGAAACTCGGCATTTGACTGAATTGGTTAAAAGAAGTGGCTAGAAACTAGAAAACCGATAATCTAGTTGTTGATAAAAGACAATGAGAGACTAAGTTAGCCAATTATCTAATTGATATTATACTAACTATTTAAATCAACCTGCTTTACTGAGGTAGAAGAGTAACCCTATGGAAATTCTGGCAATAGCAAATCAAAAAGGCGGTGTGGGTAAAACCACAACAGCAGTGAATTTGGCCGCAAGCCTTGCAGGTCGACGCAAAAAAGTATTGCTTATTGACTTAGATCCACAAGGTAACGCCACATCAGGTACAGGGCTTGAGAAGCGGGCATTAGAATTGAGCATAGCTGATGTTTTGTTAGATGGTATCGACTTAAAGGATGCTATCTATCCTAGTCCTGCAGGATTTGATGTGGTGGGTGCCAATCGCGATCTGTCTGGTATCGATATTACTTTAATGGGTAAAAGTGACAGTCATCTTCTATTAAGTAATGCCATGCAAAATATTGGCAATTACGACTATGTGATCATTGACTGCGCGCCAAGTCTTAACTTGCTGACCATTAATGCTATGGTAGCGACCCAAGGCGTTATTATTCCCATGCAGTGTGAGTATTATGCCCTTGAAGGCTTGGCAGATTTGTCCCAAACCATTGATAGATTAAAAGAGCTTAATCCAGAGCTACACATACGCGGGGTATTAAGAACGCTATTTGACTCTCGTAATACTTTAGCCAATGATGTCTCAGCAGAGCTTGACTCACACTTTGGCGACTTGATGTTCAAAACTATTATCCCAAGAAACGTGCGTTTGGCCGAAGCACCTGCGCATGGTATGCCGGTGCTGGATTACGAAAAAAGCTCAAAAGGGGCTCAAGCCTATCGTAAATTGGCCACAGAAATTATCAAACAAAGTCGTCAGTTGTCTCCAAAAACAGATTAGCTTTAGTCTGTTTATTCGCTAAATAAGTGGTTCATGACAAGCAAGCAGCGTAAACCCAACCAATAAATTAGTCATTACTGACATTAAATGGTATTCGCACTTGCAAGCGACACACAATTCATTAAAATGAAGCTCCCGCAGGGGCGTAATCATATTTTTTAGTTTTTTAGTTTTTTAGTTTTTTAGTTTTTATAGCTTTAGAGTTTAAGGGTCAAGGTAGGGGCTTGATATAGCAACTATAAGACCACTTAATAGTTCAGGTAAGCAGGTGTAGAGGATAACCAACATGGCAAAAAAGCGTGGATTAGCTGCAAACCGAGGGTTAGATGCTCTACTCGGGTCTATCAAAAAAGAAAAAGCAATCACAGCTGCCGCTTTACGTGACGACTTACAAGTTGATCGCGAGGTCAAAGACTCGCCTGTTCAAACTGAGCCGATATTAAAACAAACGGTAAAACAGACGGCGGCTAAAAAAACAACTGATAGAAAAAAAACTGCAGTAAATAAAGCCGAAGTTGCTATTAATAAGCCTACCAATGATGCTCTTGAAGAAGAGATGACCTTGGTACAGATAGATGTTGAACGTCTGCAAGCTGGTAAATATCAGCCTAGACGTGATATGAGTGAGACGGCTTTGGCTGAGTTGGCATCCTCTATTAAGCAGCATGGGGTCATGCAGCCTATTGTTATTCGTCCTTTATTGGCGAATGAAGAGAAGTTAGCGGACAGCATTACTCACGAAATTATTGCTGGTGAACGTCGCTGGCGAGCGGCTAAATTAGCAGGTCAGGACACCATTCCTGCTATCGAGCGGGCTTTATCCGATGAGCTGGCTATTGCCTTGGCACTAATTGAAAATATTCAACGTGAAGACTTGTCGGTAATTGAGCAAGCTGCTGCATGACAGCGCTTCCATACTGAATTTGGAATGAGTCATGCCATGATTGCTGAGGTGGTTGGTAAAGCTAGAACCACTGTCTCAAACTTGCTGCGACTCAATCACTTGCATGAGGATGTCAAGACTCATTTGAGTGAAGGTCATCTTGATATGGGTCATGCTCGCGCGTTGTTATCGCTATCTTCTGAGCAGCAACCTATTATTGCTGAGAAGATCATTGAAGCTTCTATGACTGTGCGTGATGCAGAGAAATTGGTTAAGTCTATTCTTAACCCAGAAAAGCCTAGTAAGCCTGCTTCACAAAATAAAGATGCAGAAATTGAAAAACTGAATCAAAAGTTATCTGACTATCTAGGCGCTACTGTGAAGCTAAAGCAAAAGAAGGGTGGTAAAGGTAGTATGGAGATTTTCTTTCATAGCCACGAAGAGCTTGAGGCTTTATTAAAGCACTTTAAATCATAATCTAACGTATGGAACATATTCTCTACACTTCCCAAGATTAATATATAGGGAATAGTGTTGGGGTCCAAAAATAGGCTTTGTGGTTTTGATATAAAGTTGTAATCCATCGATTTATAGTACGGATACTTTATATGGTATGGATCTTAATTGTGCAACCCACAGACGATGGCACCAACCACAGACTGTCCGATAGTTAGCTTAAAATGAATTATATAAAAAAGGCATATGATGACAAAACCATCACCTAAAGATGCATCGTCAACTGCTTCCAAAAGTCGCAATGACCAGGAATCAAACTTAGCACACCCTAAACTTAAATCACAAAGTCCTTCAGGAGCCAAAACCTACCTAAGGTTGATGCAATATATAAAGCCATACTGGTGGGCTATTGCACTTACTATTATTGGCTTCGGTATTAATTCAGCAACAGAAATTGGTATTGCCAAACTGATTCAATTCATCACTGATGCGATTAATGAAGGGACTCAGTCTGAGCTTAATCTGTTTCCTTTTTTGATTATCCTGTTGTTTTTTATTCGTGGTTTAGGGTCTTTTTTAGGGAACTACTTCTCAGCGTTAATCTCAAGAAACCTGGTCTATAAGCTACGGGTTGAAGTGTTCGACAAGCTACTGCGCTTGCCTAACTCATTTTTCTTAGCCAACCCTGCGGGTACTATTTCCTCAAAGCTTATTTTTGATGTGGAGCAAGTCACAGCGGCCAGTACCGACTCTCTAAAAATCTTAATACGTGATGGGATGACCGTCGTCGCTTTAATGGGGTATCTGCTGTACACCAACTGGCGATTGACGTTGATTTTATTCTTAGTGTTACCGCCTATTTTGTGGTTGATTCAAAAGGCTTCAAAACGCTATTTAAAACTCTCAAAGGGTATTCAAAAGTCGATGGGTGATGTAAGCCACATCACTAATGAGGTTATTGGCGGTTATCAGGTTGTCAAAAACTATGGTGGACAGAGCTATGAACAGTCCCGTTTTGAAAAAGCTTCAACTGACAACCTGAAGAAAGGTATGAAGATTGTGGTTACCAATAGCATTAATACCCCAGCGGTACAGCTGCTAATGGCACTGGCTTTTTCGGTGGTGATTTGGCTTGCGTTAAGACCAGAGGTGATAGCCAATACCACAGCAGGGGAGTTTATTGCTTATTTGACTGCTGCAGGCTTATTAAGTAAGCCGGTTAGAACTTTGACCGATGTTAACGAGAAGCTACAAAGAGGGATTGCTGCTGGTGCCTCTATCTTTGCGTTACTTGATGAGGTTGAGGAGCAAGATCTGGGGGCTCATATTGAGCGCGTTAATGGTGATATTGTCTTTGATGACGTCTCCATGTGTTACCCAGATGGCACCAAAGCTTTAGAGAACTTTAGCCTAACTATTGAGTCGGGTCAGACCGTAGCTTTTGTGGGTAAAAGTGGCGCCGGAAAAACTACCTTGGTTAATCTGTTGACCCGTACCTTAGAGCCAAGTAGTGGTAACATATATATCGATGGTATGCCTATTGAAGCGATTGCTTTAAGCTCTCTGCGCTCTCAGATAGGTATGGTTAACCAGCAAGTGGTGCTGTTCAATGACAGTGTTCGTCATAATATTGCCTATGGCGACTTAGCAGTGAAGAGTGAAGAGCAGTTAGTCTCAGCGGCCAAAGCTGCCTTTGCCCATGACTTCATTATGCAGTTGCCTCAAGGCTATGATAGTGAAATTGGCTCTGAAGGGCTTCAGTTATCAGGGGGACAGCGCCAAAGACTGTCTATCGCTCGTGCTTTATTAAAAGATGCGCCGATATTGATATTGGATGAGGCGACCAGTGCGCTGGACAATGAGTCTGAGTACTATATCCAGCAAGCCTTAGACAACGTGATGAAAGATCGCACCACTTTGGTGATTGCACACCGCCTGACTACCATTGAATCAGCCGATAAAATTGTGGTTATGGATAAAGGTAGGATTGTAGAAATTGGAACCCATGAAGAGTTGATGTCACTTTCAGGTCGTTATGCTCATATGTATGATAGAGACTTTTCGGAAAGTCAGCTGGATAATAATTGATAGAAGGGGTTAAATGAGATTAGAGGAATTAAGCTAAGTTCTTTGTTTAACCCTGTTCTATGTTTTATTTCATAATGGGCTATTTATCACTCTTAGCAACTGACGGTTTGTGATTGACTATGGTAAGCCACCACAAAATAAACAATAGCGATAACGACGATAGCAAGCCTTTTAACTTAGAGCTTGCTATTGTTGATGCTTGGCAAAAAGAGGCGTGGTGGTTATGGCTACTATTGCCAGTTAGTGGCTTATATGGAGCCATTACTGGTATCAGGCGTAAGCTATATCAAAAAGGCATTCTATCTAGCTACCGAGCTCCTGTACCGGTTATGGTGGTGGGTAATATCACCGTCGGAGGCAGCGGCAAAACACCGCTGATTATAGAGCTGGTGACTTACTTACAACATCAAGGGATTAAGGTAGGTGTCATCAGTAGGGGTTATGGCGGCGATGAGTCGTTGATTCCACAGCTTGTCACCTTACAAAGCAAGCCTGAAGACGTGGGTGATGAGCCTTGTTTGATTGTGCGTGAAACTAGGGCAGCAGTTGCAGTATGCCCCAACCGTCAACAAGCCATAGAGCTCTTATTAAAGCAGCAGCCAGACATTCAATTGATCATAGCCGATGATGGCTTGCAGCACTACAAGATGCAGCGAGATATTGAGTGGGTAGTGGTAGATAGCGCCAGAGGTTTCGGTAATAAGCAGCTATTACCCACAGGGTTTTTAAGAGAGCCGATAAGCCGCTTGCAAGGAACCACAGTTATTTATCACGAGCTTACTGAGCGCTCTAAATCACAAACTGAGGATAGCGAAGACAGACTTAGTATGCACCTGCAATCAGCCTCTTTACAGCCACTTATCGAGGGCCAGCCAAGTCTAAGTAATATCAATAGTGTTTATGCAGTGAGTGGTATAGGCTATCCGCAGCGTTTTTTTAATACTTTGACTGACTTAGGGTATCAGGTAGAGCCAAGACCTAAGCCTGATCATCATAGCTTTGGGGCAGAGGACTTACTGCCATTAGCTGACAAACCCATTATTATCACTTCAAAAGATGCAGTGAAGATAGCCCCTCTGGTCAATGCCAATCCACAGCTACAAAGCTTATCCATTTGGGTATTGCCAGTGAATGCGGTGCTTAGCCCAAACAGTTATATAACCTTAAGCAAGCAGCTAAAGGCACTGGGTATTCATAGCCAAGATCAAGATGCTTCATTAGCGAATAGTTATTAATAAATCATCATCTATAAGTAGAGAGAAATCAGATGAACTCAACCGATATCAAAGCTTCAGAGCCAAAGGTTCATATTGTTATCCCGGCACGATTCAAGAGTACGCGGTTACCAGGTAAGCCTCTACTGCCTATACATGGTAAGCCAATGATTTTGTGGGTGGCACAAAAGGCGAGCCAAGCAACTTTTGCAGATGACTTATGTATTGCCACAGATGATGATAGGATTGCTGAGGTCTGCCGTGAAGCAGGCTATGATGTGGTGATGACCGATGCCAGCCATGCATCAGGCACTGACAGATTAAGTGAAGTTGCCAAAATTAAGGGCTGGAATGCTGAGGATATCGTGGTTAATATGCAGGGCGATGAGCCTTTAGTGCCTCCTGTTCTATTACAGCAGGTCAAAGATTTGTTGCTCAACAAGCCTGAATGTGTGATGGCCACGTTATATGAGCCTATATTAGACTATCAAGAGTTCATGCGCCCCTCAGTGGTCAAAGTAGTGACTGATAATTTACAAAATGCCCTATATTTCAGCCGTGCTCCTATACCTTGTGATAGAAATCATGCCTTGGCTATGGCCCAAAAGAACGAGCAAGCAGAAGCAAACAGCGCCAGTGAAATGCCTCAGCTTGAGGTACCGAATAATGCTTATAGACACTTAGGTATCTATGCTTATAAAGTAAAGCTATTACAAAACTTTGTACAATGGGCGCCGGGTGTTTTAGAAAATTTGGAGAGTCTTGAGCAACTGCGAGTACTAGAAAATGGTGAAAGAATCGCCATAGCTGAAGCTAGTGTGCAGCTACCACCCGGGGTGGATATGCAGCAAGATTTAGATCGATTAAATGCACTGCCTATCAGTGAGTTACAGTAATTACTTTGATTACTTTTTTTATCTCATGCTG
>JAHHUJ010000050.1 GCA_020024075.1 Psychrobacter sp. | reverse complement strand
GGCTGTCACAACTTCTTTTTTACTTCAGCATACTTTTTGAAACACCACCAAAAATTTTTATTAAAAGCTGTTATTAAAACGAGGGATGCATTAACGCGGATAAAAAATGGGGTAATACATTGGGGGATAATATAATAGTTGCTAATACCCCAAAGCCGCCTCCCCACAAATGGGCCAGATGATTGATATTTGAGTTGCCTTTGTTATTGGCATGAAGGCTGTAGGCGACATAGGCGATAGCAAAGACGATGGCTGGGATAGGTACTACCCCAAATAGATATAACATACTCCAAGGTGCCATCAAAATATACGAGAATAAGATGGCTGAAACCCCACCAGATGCGCCTAAGCTGCGATAACGAGG
Organism: Psychrobacter sp.; assembly: GCA_020024075.1. Classification (GTDB taxonomy): domain Bacteria; phylum Pseudomonadota; class Gammaproteobacteria; order Pseudomonadales; family Moraxellaceae; genus Psychrobacter. The sequence continues at coordinate 11,404 of JAHHUJ010000050.1, read as the reverse complement.
GTCGTTCTTATGTTGTAAATAACTGGGAATCATTGCCACGATAATGGCCACTAGATATACCGCCAAAAATCCAAAACCACCCAAAAAATGATTAAAAAACCCTTCGACTACTCGGCCAAAGAAATACAGGGTAAACATATTGAATAGCAAGTGAGTGCTGTCAGCATGGATAAAGCCGTGGGTAATAAAGCGATACCACTCGCCTTTATTGACCGCAGGGGGATAAAAGATGAGCTTATTCATAAGCTCGTCTTTTTGCCAAGCTAAGAGACTGATAATAACGGTGATAATAATAATTAAAGTGGTATGACTGCTCAATAAACTGTTCAAGGTGCATCCTTACTGGAGAAAATAGGGTATAAAAAATAGCTTAGTAGCGGAAGTAATGGAATTAAGCGGCTGCGTAATATAGAGCTTAGCGGTTAGTTGACATTGAAAATTAAGCTTAGAGCCGTCTTCTTAACTTAAAGCCGTCTTCTTAACTTAGAGCTAGCTGATTAAATAGCCATCCTATTAGATAGCTACCCCTTTAATATGACTAAATTATAGAGAAATATTTTATAAGTTTGTGACCAAGTCACTACTTTGTAACAAGCCTTAACTGAGAATTTACCTGAATATAACGTACTAATCTGGGAGATAATGTATTGTAGTACACAAGTTTGGTAAATAAAAAAGCTTAACTTATATCGAACCTCGACGACATAGTCGTACTTGCCATTCAAAATATTAATTTAAAAAAATTAAAACTTGGTGAGAGAAGAGGGCATATTGATTTAAATTTACCAAGTATTTTTTCACTATTTAGGAGAGTATTCAATGGATATCATTGGTCATTTAGCCCGTACCGTTACCCCTGCTGTTTTAGGGGACAATAATAACCCTCAAAATGAAAGCTTATTAAAACAGTTCTATGCTTTATTTGCCGCAAAACTTGCAGATAACGATAGCTTTAATCGTGTTGGCACTCAAGAGATTAACCGTGAAGATTTAGGTCTATTTGATCGGTTATGGACCGATGAAGCCCAAAAGACAGAAATTGCCAATGAGTTAGCTGCTCATAATAATGTGGATGTTATCTCTGTAAAAGGCCTATTGGCTTCTGCAGCTCCTCTAGCTTTTAATGAAATCAAAAGCTTAGCAGGCAGTACGCCAATTCCTCAGTTCTTACGTGAGAATTTAAACTCGTTCCGTGACCATATTCCAGCTTGGGCTACTGCTGTATTGCCAGCAGGTCTATTAGGCGCAGGTGCTGCTGGCGCGGCTCATGTGGCAAATACTAACACAGCTGCTAATGCAGCTCACGTTGATACTGCTGGTCATCGTATTTCAGATACTACCAGTACCGCTCCTTTACAGCGTGAAGAAAAAGAAAATGGCGGTTTCTTAAAAGCATTACTGCCTATTATTGGTTTAATTATCTTAGCCGCTCTAGCTTGGGCGTTATTAAAAGGTTGCCAAAAAGATCCAGCTCCAGTAGCCACTCCAGAGCAAACTATGCAGCAGCCAGCTGAAACTGCTGTGACCGGTAATACTGAGCTTGATCCTGCAGTATTAACCTTAGCAACAGGCTCAGGTAATGAGTTATTTGCGTGTCGTATCAGTGCTGGTAATGATGATCTAGGTAATACAGTTACTAATGCAGTAAAAGACGTATTCGGTGCTGGTGCTGATAACTGCCGTGCTGAAGTTTATAGTAATGTCGCTACCGATATGCCTGCAGCCGCTCACTTAGGTGCCATCTTGCCGCTGGTTAAAGATACGCCTAATGCTAACGTAATCATTGAAGGTAATGACGTTCGTGTTGACGCGCCAGACCAAGCACAGCTTGATAAGTTGGTAGCTGATATTAAAGCGGCTGCTCCTGAGCTTAACGTTATTGCAGCAGGCCCTCTAGATTTAGATGCTGAAATTGAGCAAAGTATTGCCGACGCAACCGCAGCAATGAATAACTTAGGTGACAACCCAAACCCTAAAGATGTGGCGCGTGCTTTAAGCTTACAAGTTATCAACTTTGCAGTAGACAAAGCGGATATCCCAGAAGCTAACAAAGCTGTGTTAGATCGTGCAGTAGAAGTTATGAAAAACGTTCCAGAAATGGAGTTAATGATCTTAGGTCATACCGATAGTGATGGTGATGATGCTTATAACAAAGAGCTGTCACAACGCCGTGCAGAAGCAGTAAAAGCTTACTTAGTGTCTCAAGGTGCTGATGCATCTAAACTAATGACGAAAGGTATGGGTGAAACCGATCCTATCGCTACTAACGAGACGGACAATGGTAAGTTCCGCAACCGTCGTATTGAATTTACAGTATATGACGAAACTGCAATGGGTACCCAAGAGATTGAAGTGACTCAAGATGCAGCTAAAGTAGTAGAAGCGGGTGAAGCAGAAGCGGCTACTGAAGCTCAGTAGTAGACACTTAATTTAAGAGTCAGCAGTGAGCTCTACTAATTAAGTATCTAATTAAATAGCTGCGTATCTAATCAAAAGAAGACCGTCCTTAAAGGGCGGTCTTCTTTCGTTTGACGGTTCTGTGTGTGAGGCGTTTTATTAACAATAATTAGTCGGGTCTTTTTCTGATTTTACGCTTTGCTGCTCAGCAAAAAAGGCTTCAACTACGTTTTGCTTGGCAGTTGCCCAATAGTCGAACTGGGCACAGGTGGCCTCTAAGCTGCCTTGCCACTGTGGTATCTGACTACACATGGCTTGCAGACGTTGCTGGTTGGGAGTAGGTAGCTGAGTAGCTGTTTCGATGGCTTGTATGGCGGCCTCCCGATCATTACACACCAACGCCATATCACAGCCAGCGGTTATCGCAGCAGTCACTCGAGCACTGATATCACCAGCAGTATGAGCCGCTTTCATAGACAAGTCATCAGAGAACAACACACCTTTGAAGCCTAACTGCTGACGGGCAATGTCTTGTAGCCAAATTTTGGAGAAGCCAGCAGGCTTATTGTCCACCTGGCTGAAGATTACATGGGCGGGCATTACGGCATCTAGCCAAGGCTGACACTGAATGAAAGGTTGTAGATCTGTCTGCTTAATCTCTTCAAAACTACGCTCATCAATGGCATCGGCCACGTGCGAATCTGGAGCAATAGAGCCATGACCTGGGAAGTGCTTACCTGTGGTGGCCATGCCCGCTGTTTTCATACCTCGCATAAACTGCGTGGATAGCGCTACAATGGCTTGGGTATTGGCGTGAAAGCTTCTATCGCCAATGACTTGGCTGACTCCATTTATATCCAGCACAGGGGCAAAGCTAACATCGATGCCCACCGCCATTACCTCAGTCGCCATTAAGTAGCCACAATCATAGGCTAGGGATAGGGCGCGGCAAGGATCGGTGTCGAACATATCACCCAGTTTCCCCATTGCTGGTAGAGGCGTAAATCCTTTACGTAATCTGGCGACACGGCCACCTTCTTGGTCCACTCCAATTAGGATATGTGGTCTTAGTTGATGAATCTCATCACAAAGTTGGCGTACTTGCTCGGGGGTATCAACGTTACGGGCAAATAAAATTATGCCGCCAACCTCTGCACGACTTAATACCAAGCGATCTTCTGCTGTCAGCTTAGTACCGGCTACATCAATCATTAAAGGTCCGTACATAAGGGCTCCCCTTTGGAATTTATTACACAAAAAATTGAATTAGGTATTATTACAGTAAATGTCAGCAATACCAATACCTAAGCTTGCTGTGGTTGTCTTATTATTGGTAATTCACAGTTAGATTATGCAAATAGTTTTAGGTTAAATGTAAAATTAGGTAAGAATGCTTATACAGTTTTAGACAGTCAAGGACTGATTGTTGTGGTAATATCAGGTCATTGTATCCATATCAAAAATAATGAGTGAGAATAGTTTATGAGATTTCAACCAACACAGCTGGTGTTAAGTGCCGCCGCTATTGGTGTAGCCGGAATAGTTTTTTCGCAAAGCTATACCACGGCAATGGCATCGGACAAGGCTGCTTTTGTTGCCACTCCAGAACAAAAATTGACGACAAGACAAGTGGCGGCTTTATTAGATAGGGCTCACTATTCTAATAAGCGTCTTGATTCAGAAATGGGTATGCAAGTATTAGAGATGTACTTTGATCGCTTAGACCCAAATCATACTTTATTTTTACAGTCTGATATTGATGAATTGACCAAGAAATATGGCGCCTCTTTTGCCGATAGACTAAAAAAAGGTGATTTAACAGCCACCCAAAATATCTTCAATCGTTATATCCAGCGCTCAAATGAGTACTATAATTTTGCAGATAAGTTCTTAAGCAAAGAGATTGATCTGAACCGTAACGACTCTGTGATATTAGATAGAGAAAAAGAGCCTAGATTTACTACGGCCAACGAGCAAAAAAAATACTGGGAACGTCAACTTACGCTGCAAATTATTAACTTAACGTTAGGTCAAGAAGAAGACAAAGCCCGCGATGAGTTATATGCCAAGCATCCAGAATTAACTAAAGGTAATGACTTAATCTTAGGGGAAGATAGAAACCCTAGAGAAGTGTTATTAAGCCGCTTACATCGCCAACAAGAGCAATTAGATCGTATTAAAAGCGATGAGATTATGGAGTCAGTGTTAAATACTGCGATGCTGACTTATGATCCACACAGTAACTATTATGCTCCAGTGCAATCCGTTGAGATGCAAGTGCAGTCGAACTTGCAGTTAGAGGGCATCGGCGTAACCATTCGTCCTTATCGCAAGAACCCAGACTATACCCAGATAGTAACTTTAGTAGAAGGCGGTCCAGCAGCTAAATCTGGCAAAGTACAGCCCAATGACTTGATCATGGCTGTGGCCAAAGATGGAGAGAACCTACAAGATGTGGTGGGCTGGTCGACTCGTGAAGTGGTGGCATTAATTCGAGGTAAGCGAGGCACTGATGTCACTGTAAAAGTGAAGCAGCCCAATAGTCCAGATGCTGCTGCTCGTACCATTGTATTGACTCGTGATATTATCGAACAAGACGACGCAGGGGTTACCCACCGCGTCATTACCGTGAAGCCTGATGGCAGCAATCAAGAGAAGCGCATTGGGGTATTGGAGATTCCAAGTTTCTATTTAAATTACCAAGCCCGCCGTAGTGGTCAGGACTATCGCAGTGTGAGTATCGATACTCAAAATGAGCTGAAGAAGCTCAATGAGAAGAATATTGATGGCCTAGTGGTTGACCTCCGTAATAACCCGGGCGGTTCGCTTGATGAAGTCGCAAAAATGCTTGGACTGTTTATCAAAGAAGGACCTTTGGTTCAAATACGAGACAACCGAGGTAATGTTCAGGTTTATCAAGATGAAGATGGCGGTAAGCAGCTGTATTCTGGAGACATGGTAGTGATTACCAACATGGCTTCAGCTTCTGCCTCTGAGATTTTTGCCGCTGCCATTCAAGACTATGGTCGCGGCTTAGTAGTGGGTAGTACCACTACCGGTAAAGGCTCGGCGCAGATTCAATTAGACAGCTTAGCGCTAGGCTCTGCTACTTTAACTCAGCGCAAATTCTATCGCGTCACAGGGGGCAGTACTCAGAATAAAGGGGTCGTTCCTGATATTGCTTTAATTAACATCTATGAAGGTGCAGAATTTAGCGAGCGTGATCAAAAGAACGCTATGGCTTGGGATACTATCAAGACCTCTCCTTATAAGCCAGAAGGTAAATTTACCAGCAAAACCTTAGCCACGCTTAATCAGCAGTCTAAGATTCGTCAAACCACCAACCCGCAATTTGTGTATTTAGACACTTTAAATAAAGTGCGTAATATGGATGACGATAAAAAAGCGGTGAAACTTAATATTAATGAGCGCCGTGCTCGTCAAAAACAAATTGAGCAAAAAACCTTGGATGCGGAGAATGCACGCCGCATAGCTACTGGCCTCAAGCCTTATAATACATGGATACAGTATCAGGCTGCTGTCGAGTCAATGTTTGAAGAGCGTAGTCGTTTGAAGAATAATGAGCGTCCTAAACTGCCAGAAGATGAGATTTATGTTATTGAAGCCGCTAAAATTATGTTAGAGGCCAATAAGCTACAAAAGTTCCAGCAGTTAGAGGACTCTAAGTAGTTTTAATATAGTAATACAGTTTTTTAAAACTAAAATTGACTTGGCTACTAAATCATATTTATTTACAAATCTTTATGCCTCCAGGGGTGTGAAGGTTTTTTTTATTAAAAAACAAAGGAGCATAGTCATAAAATAGCTGTGTAAGCATATGCTTACAACACATGACGCTTTGGCGACTTACATGAGGGCCTTCAATTTGAGATTATAGCTTTACGGCATCAAGGACGATGACTCAAAGGATTGAGTGCTTTATTTGATTGGTCTAGGGTTATAACTTAGGTTGTAAGCCCCAAAACGACAAATAAAGCTACCGGGTTAAGGAAGATAGGCTGTTAAAAGATTTTTAAATTCGATAATAGCCACCTATGAACTTTTTAGCGAGTGCTTTGATTAATGAGTCTTTTAGTTAAAGAGCTTTAGTTAAAGTATTTAAGTTAAATAGTATCTAGGCTGATACGGAGTCATAGGGTTAGTAAGGAGACACACCCTTTATTTTAGTATGACAGGATGTGATACTTAAGATCAAAGGGAAAGGTACGTTAGAGCAGGATGCTCGCTATGGTTGACTATTCTAGGATGGGGTAGGAGACAATAAGGTGTCAGGATGACAACAATAAAAGCCGCATAATGAACGTTATGCGGCTTTATTGTTTTGGCTAATTGTTTTGGTGATTTTGCTTCAGATCCAGATAAACGGACTGCTAGAGCATTGGACTAAACATCATGCTTGTTTCGCCACTCTCGCACTTGTTGTTCCACTTTATCTTTGGTCTGACCGTAACGTTCTTGGATCTTGCCGACCAACTTATCGAAGCTGCCTTCTGCGTGCATTAAATCATCATCAGTAAGCTCAGCCCATTCTTGTTTTATTTTACCTTTTAGTTGGTTCCACTCACCTTTAAAAGTATCCTTATTCATGGCTCTATTCCTTTGGGATATTTGAAGAAATTATTGGTTTTTTGTTTCATAAAACGAACTTGGTTGGTTATTCACTAAGTCTTTAGCTGATTAAGTATTAACTGCTTTTAAGTTTTAAGTGCTATAACTTTTAAGAGTTATAATCCTTTTAAGACCTTTAACCAATAAATAGTATGCGCTTTATCAGTCTCAGCTGTGTAACAATTTTTAGAGGTTATGAGGGTATTTTTGTTGTTATTGTTAGTGAAATTTAACGACAGTAATCATAAGTCATACGTGGACTTAGTAGTAGTTTTGGTTTTTTTTGCAGTTAATCTTTTTTGAGCTTTAGCTTTAGATCTTTGATAGGCCATTGAATAACACTTGTAAGCATATGCTTACATACCCTGACGTTATTACGTCTTACATTGGCTTCATTAATTTGAGAACATAGCTTTACTACATCAAGGATGATGAATCAGGATAAAGAGTGTAACTCTTCTATCAGGATATATAGTAAGTACCAGCAGAGCAGGAAGCTCATATTATTGTCTATTCTAGGATGGGGTAGACAATAATAGATTGTCAGGATGACAATAACAAAGCCGCATAATGAACGTTATGCGGCTTTGTTGTATCTAGTCCCTGATTGGACACCAATAAATAGCCTTGTAAGTATATGCTTACACGACCTGACGCTATTACCACTTACATTAGATTGGGTAATTTGAGACTATAGCTGTACGGCATTAAGGATGATGACTCAAAGGATTGAGTGGTTTAATTGGTTACAATGAAAACTTCCGTTATAGGGATAGGCCGCTATTAAGTTAGCAAGTATGAGCAACATATCTAGGATGATATAGAGCCATATTGATGTAGGGATACATGACCTGGAATGACTGTAACTATTACAGTGACCGGGGGTACAAACAGAGCAGGATGCTCGCTAGTATTAACTGTTCAGGGATGGGGGTTAATATTATAGTCAGGATGACACACAGCGAAAGCCGCATAACGTAAGTTGTGCGGCTTTGTTTCTTTGGGCAATCTTGGTTTCTTTGGGTAATATGGATGCCTAGGATTATTAAATGGTTCAGGGAAGCTGTTCAGGATAGCTAAGCTGTCTATTTATGCTGAGTTTTGGAGTCGCCTATTTATGCTGGGTTGGCTTGTTATGAGTTGGCAAAGTTGCCTCAATAATTAATCCAGAGACACCATCTTGGCGGTTGTATGCCACAAGCTCCCCTTGATGCACCATGATAATGGCATGAGCAATGGCCAATCCTAAACCATAACCACTGGATTTTTTTTGAGGAGTATGAGAGGGGTTGTCATGCTGCTTTGCCTGAGGCGGATTTAAGCGCTCTCTAGAGGTGCTTAATCTGACAAAGGGCTGAAAAATACGCTGTAAATCTGCTTCAGCCACTCCGCTACCTTCGTCAATAACTTGTACCCTTAGATAAGGCGTCTGATACTCTGGATGAACGAAACTGTCTAAGCTGACCTTGACACTTGATCCGGCCGCGGTATGGGTAAAGGCATTACGAATGATGTTTTCAAAAGCACTGTGTAATTGCTGTGGGTCTCCCATCAGTGTGTAGCGATCTTTAGCCACAGTGTTTTGTGATTCTACCAGTTCTCCTGCATTCAGAAGCCGCCATTGCCAGCTAACCGCCTTATCTTGAAATTCAAAGCAGACATCCTGTCTGATTTCATCAATAAGGGTATATAAATCAATACGCTGGTGGGCCTCTATATCCAAAGTATTTTGGCGCATTTGTAGTGATTGAATTTGTATAATGTGCTCAATAAGCTCATTCATACGCAAGGATTCTTTTTCAATACGGTCTAGATAATGCCCCGCTTCGGGTGCGAAGTCACGGGTCAGTTCCGTAGCCACATCTAGTCTGGCCAGTGGTGAGCGCAGTTCATGAGAGATATCACTTAGCATTTGTTTGCGAGCCAGCTCACTATTGGCTAAGCGGGTGGACAGCTTGGACACATCTTTTGCCAACCTGCCTAATTCATCATTGCCTAGGTTTTTTAGCTCCTCTGCTGCGCTAAATTGGCCTTCACTCATCAGATGCACCGCTTTTTGTACTCGCTGAATACGGCCTGTTAACGCTCGGCTTAACCAATAACAGACTAGAATGCTAAACAGCAAGATCAGTGAAACTCTAATTAAAGTATGATCTTTACGCAGGGACATAAGATCATGCAATGACAGCCTAGGTTGTAGCTGTATAACATAAGTTTTACCACTGTTAGAGGTGATGCTAGTATCCTCTAATTCTGGGTAGTTGGTAATGTCAGCGCTGACTTGTTGCCAAGGTTGCTCGCTAAAAGTTGAGAAAAAGCGTGAATAGTGCTGTTGCGAGTTAGGAGACTGCTGTAACGCCACATCATTAGCAGGCGGAGCGGCATGCTGAAACTCTGAGCGGGTTGCGGGTCGATAGTGACCTCCACGATTAGTCTCAGGGCGAAAGCGCCCAAACTTAGGGAGGACTTGTTCTCCATTCTCATCCACAATACGCATTTGAGCCATTAACCATCGATTGTCACGGTATAACTGCTTAAGTGTCTGCAGGTCATCATTAGTTAAGGCTGTGACAGCCTCTTGACGGGCAATGAGTAAGCGCGCTACTTGCATCTGCATTCTATTATTGAGCTCTTTTGTATTGATCCACCGCTCGATACCCACTGACAAGGCGGAGGTCAGTAGTAAAATAGCCAACATACTCAGAAATAGCCGCCAGAATAAGTTAAGCGGTTGCTGGAATCGATGTTGACGCGTACTTTTTGACGCCGTTTTATTCATAAAAATATTACTCTATAACAGACACTACAAAACCAACTGATAACCTTTGCCTCGAACGGCCTTAATGGGGTCTTCATGGAAGGGCTGTAGTTTTTTTCGCAAACGAGAAACATGGACATCTAAGCTTCGATCAAGGGGCTGTAGCTCCCGTTGCAACACGGTTTGTGAGAGCCATTCCTTACTCGCCACATTGCCTTGCTGCTGTAGTAAGGCGACCAGCAAATCAAATTCGGTACCGGTGACTTGTAAACTTTCACCATCTACCTTACAAATGCGGTGCACCTGATCCAGCTCTAACCGATCATGCACTAAGGGGGCAAACTCGGAGCTTTGAGCAGTGGTGCGTTTAATAACGGCATTAATGCGGGCCAATAGCTCACGGGGGTTGCAAGGTTTGGCGATATAGTCATCTGCTCCTAGCTCTAAACCAATAATGCGATCAATCTCATCACCTTTTGCGGTCAGCATAATGACGGGCGTTTGGGTTAAGGTGGGCAGTTGACGCAGTACACTTAGCCCATCAATTTTAGGCATCATAATATCGAGCACAATTAAGTCATAATTATGCGCTTTAATTCTTTCCAAAACCTGCTCTCCATCATAGGCACAGTCACACTCAATACCATGGTTGGTAAGATACTCTGCTAATAAGTCAGATAGCTCTGTGTCGTCATCACCTAATAGAATATGTGTCATGAACCTGTCCTGAAAGTTGAATAATTAATGGTCCTAAATATAGAGCTTTTGCCTGTCAATTTTAATAAAGTTTTTTAAGTGATAATGGTTAGAAATACTAACTATGGTTGTTGTCACAAGCAAGTGCAGAAGTAGATAACTGTAGTAATTGTTACCTTTCTTAAACTTTCATCAAATTAAGTTACGTGCAACTGTTCTATCATAAGATTATCAAGTGAGTAAGGCTAGGCAAGTAAAGTAAAGGAGTAGGGCTTACTCAACTAAACCAAACTGAATGTCAGCTCTTTTTTAGAAATCTAAAATTAATAAATGACATTTAGTTAACACTGGCGTTAAGGGTGAATATTATGAAAAAATTAGTATTAAGTTCTGTATTGGCTTTATCAGGTAGCTTAGCAATGGTCGGCTGTACTCAGGCTAGTGCTGTCTCTGAAACTCAAACCACAGCAGCTACTAATATGCAGCAAGGTATGCAAGGCCAGTATTATAAAGGGGGCCAAATGGGCAAACGTGGTGGTGGCTATGGCTACCAGCAGCTTAATTTAACCGCTGAACAACAAGCCCAAATGCAAGCTTTGAGAGAGGTGCAACAACAAAAAAACCAGGCCAAACGTCAGCAGCACCAAGCTCAAATGCAGCAGATGCACGCCCAGACTCAAGCCCTAATAAATAGTCCCACTTTAAATACCACTGCTTTAAACAATTTAGCAGAGCAGCAAGCCGCTTTTGCTAAGCAAAGATTTATTGAACGTGTTCAGAATCAGCATGCTATGGCGCAAATTCTGACTGATGAGCAAAAGGCTCAGCTAGCAAAAATACGTGAAGACAGACAAGCTAGATTTAAAAGCGGAATGGGCAAAAGAGCAGGTAACGGTAATAATGCCCCTGCTCAATGATTAAAGG
>JAHHUJ010000005.1 GCA_020024075.1 Psychrobacter sp. | reverse complement strand
TAAGCTTTGCTTACTTAGAGTCCACTGCTGCTTAGGTAGCGGTGGATTATCGTATGTAGCGCTGACTATTTGCCTATTTTGTTGGTTGTTTATCTTGTTTGTTGTTTATCTTTTTTGCATATTTTGAGGTTTGACAAATACAGGCTCAGCCTATTGTTTGTATTGCGTATTAAGTCAGTTTTTTGCTTTTGTAGTCTCTAATCTTTTCTCAAACGGTTAGATAAGTAGCAGTTTGGTAAAAAATACTGTAAAAATTAAGATAAGCACCAATATAAAATATATATAAGCAGCAAGTCTGTAAGTGACGAATTTATAAGTAACAAATCTATAAGTGACAATATATTTAATCAGACAGTTAATATTGATATAACAATATTTAAATGAAGGACAGGGTAAAATACTCCGACAATAAGCTGCAATTAATGCTGGTTTTATTACCCTAGATAAAGGAATAATTATAAATAGAGGCTATTATGATTGACCAAAATTTTGATAATGAGTTAACGACCAATAACAACACTGAGGTAGACAACACTCAGGTAGACGGTACAGAAAACAGTGCAGCAAATAAGGCTCGTTCGACCCAGGTCACAGACGAGCAAGTTATTAACTGGATAAAGTCACGTCGTAGTATTGGCAACTTAACCATACCAGCCCCAAAAGCAAATCAAGTTGAAGCGGCAATTGAGTGTGCGATGACCGCCCCTGATCACAAAAAACTACAACCGTGGCGATTTATCATCGTAGAAGGCCAAAGAAGACACGCTTTTGGCCGGGCACTATTAGCAGCAGCAGAAGCAAAAGCACTGCGTGAAGCAGTGGAGCTGGATGAGCGTACCATTGAAAAAACATTAAAGATGCCACTAAGAGCTCCTATGATTATCACTGTGGTCACCCGTATGCAATATCATGAAAAGGTGCCAGCTTTTGAACAATTGCTGAGCACAGGGGCCGCAGTACAAAATTTAATATTGGCCTTAAAAGCACAAGGATTTGATACGGTTTGGCGCACAGGGCCTTTAGCCAACGAGCCAGCGGTTAAGAGCTATTTTAATGTGGGATCGGAGGACTATGTTACCGCTTTTGTGTATGTGGGAAGTGCACATTGCCAGATGCCAAGCCGAGGTGAAATTGATACGGTAGATTTTATTACTTATGACTCAGAATGAATGAGAATGACTCAGAATAAATGAGAGATTGGATCGTATCATCAACCGTTTATTATTAAAATTTAAATAACTTAAATCTGTTACAACCATAGAGAGCAAACTTATGTCAGCTGACAAAAAAAATAGCGAAGTCGAAGATAAAGACATGGACCAAAATGAGGCTATGAGTAATACAGACACTACTGATGCAGAGGATGCAAAGTCGGCTGAAGAGAAGTCTGTATTTAACTCTGGTATTTTAGCCAGCCTTTTTGACAAAGCTACTAAGGTGGGGGTTAAGGCTAAGCGTGATAAATCAGCCATTGACCCAGAAGAAATTGAAAAAAAAGTGCGCAGTAATATGAGCAAGCCCAAAGGGGGGACCCCTCCTCACCAGCTGCGCTTGGCTTTTTTAGGAGGGGGTAGCTTTGGTACCGCCATGTCGAACTTAGCCGCCCGTAATGGCTGTGATTCAACTCTATGGGTTCGTAATAAGCGTACTGTGAAGTCTTTACAAAAGAGCCGAGTGAATAAAAAGTACTTGCCAGGCTATACCTTAGATGAGCGCTTGAAATATGAGCATGATTTAAAAGCTGCTGTGCAAGATAAAGACATTATTTTTGTGGCAGTACCCAGCTCTGCATTTAGAGAGACTTTAAAAAATATTCGCCCGTATTTAACAGGGCAGTCTATTGTGTCCTTAACCAAAGGTATGGAAAAGGATACGTTTAGTTTGATGAGTGATATCATCAAGCAAGAGCTACCAGAGGTGAATTTTGGGGTAATGTCTGGGCCTAACTTAGCAGTTGAAATTATGCAGAATATGCCTTCAGCTTCGGTCATTGCCAGTGACTCAGAATTACTGCGTCATGCGGTCCAATCTGCTCTACACAGTGCCTTCTTTAGAATATTTGCCTCCGATGACATCAAAGGTGTTGAGCTTGGTGGTGCATTAAAGAATATTTATGCCATCGCTATGGGTATGGCGGCCTCATATAATGTGGGTGAAAACACCAAAGCCATGCTATTGACTCGTGCTTTGGCTGAAATGAGCCGCTTTGGTGTTGCCTCTGGAGCCAATCCTTTAACCTTCCTAGGCCTGTCAGGGGTTGGTGACTTATACGCAACTTGTAGCTCAGAGCTAAGTCGTAACTATCGTATTGGTAATATGTTAGGTAAGGGCATGAGCTTGGAGGCTGCAATTAAAAAGCTTGGACAAACCGCTGAGGGGGTTAATACCATCCAGCAAGTGCATGAAAAAGCGATGAAGCTAGGTATTTATATGCCCATCACTCATGCGTTACATGCGGTTATATATGATGATCAAGCTGCCTTAGGTGTGGCTCTACATTTAATGGAATCTGGCTTTAGAAGTGATGTTGAGTTCGTGATGCCTCATGAATACACCAATGAAGCATTAAATGCTCGAATGACAGCAGGCATGCCAGATAAATAGAACGGATAAAATCATGAAGATTATTTTAATGCGTCATGGTGAGGCTGAATATCAAACTCGGCCAGATTCACAGCGCAACTTAACTGAGCTAGGACAGCGACAGGCTGCCGAGACCGCTCAGTATATTGTAGATAACTATAACCCTGATGTTTTTGTAGTTAGCCCTTACGTTAGAGCGCAGCAAACACTGCAGGCTTTAATCGCGCTTAAGCCTGATGTGCCAGTGAAGGTGCATTCAGATATCACGCCAGATGAAGATGCTATGCAGGCTTTGCATGGCCTCACGGATGTGGAAGGGGAGTGTGTGGTCGTGGTGTGTCATATGCCTATTGTGGCAAAAATGGCAGCGCTACTGACAGCAGAGACAGTAGAGCCTTATCAACTGGCAGAAGCCCGCGTATTTGATGCCGAAATTATTGCAGCAGATATGGGTGACGAAGTTGAGCGTTATGTGCCTAAGCAGCACGGTTAACAGCTAAGCTGAGTTGATTTATCGGCTGCTTAATTTATTGGGTAGCTCATTTACTAAGTGCATTTGCTGCGTGAGTTAATGCTGGTGGATTAACGCTAGTGAATTAATACTAGAGAGTTAAACACTCATTTTATTAATAAAAGGGGAGGATTATGGACAATAATCAAGATACACGCCAAACTACAAAGCTGCAACAGCCAGACTTACAGATACCTGTGTCTGGTAAGGATAGCGCTTATGAGCAGCACTCCCAGCTTATTAAGACTGAGTTGAATCATCCTCAGCCCGTTATCAGCAAGTCACAAGAAGAGTCTCTGACTCGCTATAACCATGTCACTTATTTACTGTATGTATTAAGCTACTTTACAGCAGGTTTGCTATGGATAGTGCCCATTATCATGAACTATGCACGCCGTAATCAGGCTGAGCATACTTGGCTGGCGACTCACTTTGATTGGCAGATTAAGACTTTTTGGTACAGTATCATCTTTGCTGCGATTGGTATTGTAATGGCTGTGATTGGTTTGGGCGGCTTAGGTCTTGGGGTGTTCTCTGATAGCTCTAATGTGGCATTAGGCTCAACTGGATTGGCTGCATTTGGCGGGCTGATTATTTTATTTGCATTTATTTGGCATATTTATCGTATTGTTAAGGGCTGGATAGCCCTCACAGACAAAAGACCAGTGCCGTGATAAATTAGGGGCGTGTTATTGTGGTTTTTTAGTTAATACTAATCGATGATTTGCTACGATTATACTGGTATAATCAACAGCTTCTGAGTAGAGCACAACTCTATCTTGAATAAAAAAACTTCTTTATCTAAGAGTGCGGCTAATAGCAATTCTCTCAATTTACTTATTCCATAACAGGTTACCTAGCGTTATGTCCTACGCCTTATTACGTCCTTTCTTATTTAATTTAGACCCTGAGCATGCTCACGACTTAACTCTCAAGCTTCTAGAAAAAGCGCATAAAACACATACCTTAGGTTTTATTTATTCTCAGCAGTCTTTGCCGACTGAGTGTATGGGATTGCAGTTTTCAAATCCAGTAGGTTTGGCTGCAGGTCTAGACAAAAATGGCCGTTATATTGACGCTCTAGCCGAGCTTGGCTTTGGCTTTATTGAAGTGGGTACTGTCACGCCGCGTCCACAGCAAGGTAATGACAAGCCTAGATTATTTAGAATTAAAGAAGCAGATGCCATTATTAACCGTATGGGCTTTAATAACCTTGGCGTAGATAATCTAGTTAGTAACGTTAAAAACTGTAAATACCAAGGCAATATTGGAATCAATATCGGAAAAAATGCGGTAACTCCTGTTGAAAATGCTGCTGATGACTACATATATTGCCTAGAACGTGTTTATCCTCATGCCTCTTATATTACGGTGAATATCTCCTCGCCTAATACTAAGAATTTACGTGATTTACAAAGTGGAGATGCGTTAACTGAGTTATTAGACAGTATCAAAAATCGTCACAACCAACTGGCTACCGACTATGGTTTTTATGTGCCTATGGTATTGAAAGTTGCTCCTGATTTGACGGAAGATCAAATAGATTACCTCTCAGCGCAATTGGTTGAGTTTGAGATTGATGGTCTTATCGCTACCAATACAACTTTAAGCAGAACTGGGGTAGAGGACTTACCACATGGCAATGAAGCTGGCGGGCTATCAGGTCGACCTGTGGGTCATTTAAGCACTCAGATTATTAAACAGTTTTATGAGCGTTTAGAGGACAAAGTGCCCATCATAGGCGTCGGTGGTATCGACAGTGGTGAAAAAGCGGTACAAAAACTACAAGCAGGTGCCAGTATGGTTCAGCTCTATAGTGGCATGATTTATAAAGGGCCTAAGTTAGTGCAACAGTGTGTGGAGGCAATCACCAGTCATCGTGATATTTATTAACTTTCGTAACAAATAAAAGCTAGGGTTATTGCATGGGGTTCTTAGATATCGTTATTGCTGTCATAGTACTAGCAGGGTTGTGGCGAGGATTTAGCTCAGGCTTCATCCGTAGTTCAATCTCGTTGGTAGGGTGGTTTATTGCTCTTTTGGCTGCCACACGATTAGCAGATGACGTTGCTCCTTATATGGCAAGCTTCGTAAGCTCCCCTGTATTGCAGGTGGGTGCTGGCTTCTTAGCTATTGTGCTGGTGGTATTAATTGTTATTCAAATATTGACGTTACTGGTGTCTGGCATTGTAAAAGGGCTTAAGTTAGGCTTTGTTGATCAGTTGGCTGGTGGCGTATTGGGAGCAGCAAAAAACGTACTGGTGGTATTGGTGATGTTGAGTGTGTCGGCACCGATTATTATCAATACTGCTTTATGGCAATCCTCTGTTATAGCTCCAGAATTACTTCCTTATGCCCCGTTCGCTAAGGAATTTGCAACAACAGTATTAGGGGAGGCATGGCAACAAATTGACGTGCCTAGCTCGCAACAGACCGACCCAGAGGCTATCGCTCAATAAGCATTGAGTTCACGGTCAACAGGTTAGTAAGTAAAAAGCTGAGTAATCAGTGATTAAGTGTAATTTAGCCACTACTAAATGAATCTTTTAACCAGTAAAGACTATTTTAAAAGGATAGAGTATGTGTGGAGTTGTAGGTGTTGCAGCATATGAACCAGTCAACCAAGTGTTGTATGACGCATTAACTGTGCTGCAACACCGTGGTCAAGATGCCGCTGGTATCGTGACCATGAAAGATGGGCGCTTTTATTTGCGTAAAGACAATGGCATGGTTCGTGATGTGTTTATGACACGTCATATGATGCGACTAATTGGTGAGTTTGGCGTAGGGCATGTGAGATACCCGACCGCTGGAACGTCAAGTAGTGCAGAGGCGCAACCGTTTTATGTGAACTCTCCTTATGGTATCACACTAGCCCATAATGGTAATTTGACCAACGCCGAAAAGTTAGCAAAAGAGCTTTATCAAGATGACCTACGTCATTTGAATACCAACTCAGATTCAGAGGTTTTGCTAAACGTATTGGCACATGAAATTCAGGCATTAGGTAAGACTCAGCCGACTCCTGATGATATCTTTACCGCCATCAGTTCAATGTATAAGCGTTTGGAAGGTGCTTATGCGGTTGTGGCCTTAATTACCGGTCATGGCTTGATTGCTTTTAGAGATCCTAATGGCATTCGTCCTCTAGTCTATGGTGAGCGTGTCTCTGCTGATGGTCGCACTGAGTATATGGTAGCTTCAGAGTCTGTGGCTCTAACTGGCTCCGGCTTTAAAGTAGTGCGTGATGTTAAGCCAGGTGAGGCAATCTTCATCGACTTAAATCGTAAGCTGCATACCCATCAATGTATTGAGCCAAAAGAATACACCCCTTGTATGTTTGAATACGTGTATTTTGCCCGTCCAGACTCAATTATAGACAACATCTCAGTTTATAAAGCTCGCCTGCGTATGGGTGAGAAGCTAGCACAGAAGATTCGTGATGAATGGGGTGAAGATCATGATATTGATGTGGTTATTCCTATCCCTGACACCTCACGTACTTCAGCGATGGAGCTGGCGCTTAACTTGAATGTTAAGTACCGTGAAGGCTTTATGAAAAACCGCTATATTGGCCGTACATTTATTATGCCCGGTCAGCAGCAACGCAAAAAATCTGTTCGTCAGAAGCTAAATGCTGTTCCTTTAGAGTTTAAGAATAAAAACGTGTTATTGGTAGATGACTCAATTGTACGCGGTACAACCTGTCATGAAATCATTCAAATGGCTCGCGATGCAGGTGCCAACAAGGTGTTTTTTGCCAGTGCTGCGCCGCCAGTTAAGTACCCTAATGTCTATGGTATCGATATGCCTGTCCGTTCTGAACTAATCGCTGCTGGTCATACAGTAGAAGAGGTACGTCAAATTATCGGTGCGGATCGTCTGATATTCCAAGACTTAGACGACTTGATTGAAGCGGTACAAGATACCAAGCATAGCAAAGTAGAAGGTTTTGATTGTGCTGTGTTTGATGGTAAATATATCACTGGCAACATTACCGAGGAGTACCTAAACTACTTGCAAGAGCAGCGTAATGACAAAGCTAAAGGTATAGAGGTAATTAAGAATGTTCCAGATACTCCAGTTGATATGACAGGGGTACCAGAAAATTAATAGCCCGTTTGGGGTAGCTTAAAGTATCTTATACATATTTCAGGTCAGCCCAAAGGTTATTCTTGATAGTATAAAAGCAGGTTATAGGCATTTATGGCTTATAACCTGCTTTTTTTTGAGGATTTAAACTCTCAATAGATACAACAAGGAAATATTATGAAATTACCAGTAATTGCTAGTTCACTTATCTTGGGCATGGGCTTAATGGGTGCTACAGTAGCTCAAGCTGAACAAAATACTGATCAAAATCAACAACAAGCAAAACAAGCCTCTACTTCTGTTATGGTCACTCAGTCAAAAACCACGCCTATCTTTTATGGGACAGACGGAGCACTGCCTTTTTCAAAAGCGGTAAGAGCGGGCAATACCTTATATCTCTCTGGTGAGCTGGGTATGAAAGACGGTAAAGTCGTCGAAGGTGGCGTTAGACAAGAGACAGAACAAGCGTTAGATAATATCAATAAAACACTAATGAGCTATGGCTACCAATCTTCAGACTTGGTGAAATGCATGGTTATGCTGACTGATATGGAAGATTTCGCTGAGTTTAATGAAGGTTATAAAGCCAAATTAGCTAAGCCGTATCCTGTACGTTCTGCTTTTGCTGTGGCAGATTTAGCACTAGGTGCGAAGGTTGAAATTGAATGTATGGCAGTTAAATAAACCAGCAGTTCAGGCTCAACTTTTAAACCAATAAGTTCAGCCTTTAAACCAAAAAGCCGATAATCTGTCAGATTATCGGCTTTTGTTGTATTTATCCTTCTAGTTTTCTATTCTATAAACGTGGTCGCTAAAATGCGCTATCGCTTAAATATGAAGGATTGCAGTGGAAGCGTTAATTGTAGTGGAAGCGTTAGTTAATAGTAACCTAACACCTTCCACCAGATAAGACCTGAGCCAATCCAAATGACTAGGTTAGCCACACTCATGACGAAGCCGATAGTCCACCACTCGCGCAAAGTAGTATAGCCTGAGTTAAAGATAACTGGAGCGGTACCCGTAGCATAGTGGGTCAAGGTCATCATGATATTGCCGGCGGCTGCCAAGATTAATGCGTACAGCATAGGAGGTGCGCCTAAGGTAAGACCAACGGCATAGAACGCAGCAAACATCGCTGTAACGTGTGCTGTGGTACTAGCAAAAAAGTAGTGCATATATAAATAAACTAGGGTTAATATCACCACCGCACCCATCCAGCCAAATCCAGTCAAGCCGATGGCCGACTCGATGCTAGAGGAAAACCAACCAATTAGACCTAATTTATTTAAAAAGTCTGCCATCATTACCAAGGCACCGAACCAGACAATGGTGTCCCAAGCAGACTTCTCTTTTAGTACATCATCCCAAGTTAATACTCCTGCAATTAGCAATATTGATAATCCCAAAAAGGCAGTAGCGGTAGCATCAATAGTGAACTGTTCACCAAAGATTAGGGCGGGAATATTGGCCCAAAGTAATAACATCAAAGTGAAAACTGCCAACATGATTTTTTCATGCCGAGTTATGGCACCAAGCTTTGCTAAATTTTCAGAGGCATACTTTCTGGCATCAGGTGTCTCTTTAATCTCTGGTGGATAAATGAGATAAATAATCAAAGGCATGACTAAGATACACAGCAGTCCAGGGATGAACATTGCTATTGCCCAAGTGGTCCAAGAGAGCTGTATTTCACTACCTGTTGCCTTATTCACCAAATCTACGACTAGCGGGTTTGGGGCAGTAGCGGTAATGAACATACCTGAGGTAATGGGGTTGGCATGGAAGTTAACCATAGCCAAATAGCGACCAATTTTATTTTGGGTGCCTTTCTCTGGGGTTGAATGGAAGCTGTCGGCAATAGATCTCATGATGGGATGAATAATCCCACCACCACGGGCAGTGTTAGAGGGGGTAATAGGCGCAATTAATAATTCTGCAGCAGCTAGAGAGTAGGCAATGCCGATGGTCTTTTTGCCGACGATAGAGATAAAGTAATAGGCAATTCTTGATCCTAAACCTGTTTTGATCAGGCCACGCGAGATCATAACCGCAATACCGATTAGCCAAATCAAAGGACTCGACAAACTCGATAAGGCATCTTTCATTGATTGCTTTGGAGTATCTGCTGTAACCCCAGTTAACGCCACCAAGCTGATGGCTATAATCGCCAATGCCCCAATAGGGAGTGCTTTGCCAATGATGGCCACAATGGTCGCTACAAATAGGGCTAACAAATGCCAAGCGTTGTCAGTGACCCCTTCCGGTGTGGGTATGACAAACCATATGATAAGACCAATAGCTATGGCAAGAAATGTGGGTAAGGGCTTGAAGGGAAGCTTTTCTGAAAATTCCGACATAATAAAGCCTTTTTTAGTTGAGAGATAAAATAAATATTATTGAGAACTTCTTTAACAATGTTTGGTGATACAAATCAATTAAGTGGCTACGGCTACTATTACTATTGGTTGTAAATAAGGCTTTGCTGATTGCGCCATAAAATAATGGCAGCAATGCCAAAGCGGGACAGCAGCAACCAATACACCGCAAACCACACAATAGGCATAGCATACTCTTGACCATATAACTGATACACCACATAGGTTAATGGAAAAAATATGACAGAGACGATAATCGCCACTTGACGAATTTTGGCTCCTGCAGTGAGACCAAACATGATGCCATCAAGCCAATATGCTCCAGCACCGATTAAAGGCAGTAAGGTGGCGACATAACGATAATCTAGTGCCAGTTTAGTCACGGCGGGTAAATCTGTCATGACACTTAAGAAGCTCGGTAGGGCAAATGCCCAAATAACAGTTAAGCTTAGGGCCAATATAAAAGTCATAATGCCTGTACGTTTTACTGCCGTGATAAACTGTTGCCGTGATTGTCTTGCCGCCGCTTGACCCGATAAGCTTTCAGCCGCTACCGCTACGCCATCCAAAGCGAAGGCTGAAATACTAAGCACCTGAAGCAAGACTGCATTGGTAGCCATCACCAAGTCACCTTGTTGGGCAGAAAGTCGAGTGATCCAAGCAAAGCTAAGGGTTAGTAAAATAGTTCTAATAAAAATATCTTTGTTAAGAGAAAACAAGCTCAGCATTTTATCAAAAGCGAATATCTCAGTGAGTCTTTTTTTGGTAAAGCTGGGAGCCTGAGTTTTAAGTCTAAATTTAGCTGAATTAGCACGCAAGGTAATTTTGGCCAACACAATGGCTGTAATACAGCCTATAGCGTAGCCAATCACTGTCCCTAAGGCGACGCCCTTTAACCCCATATCAAACGCATACACCAAGGTTAAGGTCAGGAAAATATTAATCATTGAGATCAGAAGCTGTACCATCATCATTTGTTTCGTTTTACCTTGTCCGGCAAACCAGCCAATAAATGCATAGTTCATCAATTCAAAGACGATGCCATAATAGCGCACACTAAGATACGTATAAGCGGCTTGGCTACTTTCGGGTTGTGCTCCTAACAGCTGTAGACCTAGATTCAAAATAAAGGGCTTGAACAGCCAAAGTAGCATGGCCAATATTAAGGCTAATCCCAATGAACGAGATAGAATATCTGATAGTTCAGTGGCATCAGAGGCACCTGTGGCTTGTCTTCCTAGGGCTTGAGCAGCTAATCCTGAAGAAGCATATTGCAAAAAGTTGAAGCTAACCAGTATTAGCAGCCAAAGCTGAGAGGCGATGCCTAGTCCTGCTAAATGGGCAGACTTGGGAAAATGTCCAACGACACCCACGTCTATGGCCCCTTGTAAAGGCATGGCTAGGTTAGCTATCAGTACAGGCGCAGCAATCGCAATAATGTGGCGATAGCTTAAATCCATTGGGGCAGGCTTAGTATGACTCATAAACTTAATACTTTTATTAAATTAAAAGACCAAAACAATAAAAAGCACCCTAAGGTGCTTTTTATTGTTACATATTCAATGATTGGTAGATAGAAGGATTGTATTTATCCAAAATAATCTATTACTAGCTCAGTGACGATCTAGTCCTCAAAAGATTTTGGGTCGTTAAAGGTAACCACTTCTTCTTGGAACTCAGGCTTAATTTTCACCACAAAGTCATCACGGGACAAGCCCATTGCTAAAGGAATAGAGCTTGAAATGTAAGTTGAAGAATAAGTACCTGCAATTAGACCGATAAAGAAGGCCACTGAGAACCAGAATAAGCCATCACCGCCTAAGAATAACATCGCTAGAACCACAACCAATACAGTAGATACTGTCATGAAGGTACGGCGTAATGTCTCAGTTAGTGATAAGTCAATAATCTGTCTTGGAGTGGCATCACGTACCCTTCTGAAGTTCTCACGGATACGGGCAAAGACTACAATCGTATCGTTCAATGAATAACCAATTAGGGCTAGGATAGCGGCCAAAACGGTCAAGTCAAATGGGAACTGGAATAGAGCAAAGATACCTAAGGTTACAATAGCATCATGCACCAAAGCCAATAGCGCACCAAGTGCCAACTTGAATTGGAATCGGACGGCTACATAGAGCATCATCATACCTAGTGCGGTCAAAATAGCAATCATTGAGCTTAGATAGACCTCACCACCTACCTGACTACCAATGATATTAACGTTACTGATTTCGGCGCTATTATTCGGTAGCTCTAAAGCAGAGCCTAGGCTCTCATTCAACCCTTCTACGTTGTCAGACTGTGGAGGTAGGCGCACTAACAGTTCCGTTGTGCCTCCTAAGTACTGAACCACAGCATCATCGAAACCAGCTTTTTCTAGTGACTGAATAACTTCTGTCTGTTCTACTGGGTTTTCATACTTCACATCAGCAGATACACCACCGGTGAAGTCTAGACCAAGGTTAAGGCCATTGATAAATAAGGCACCTATACTGATTAACACCATCAGGATTGAAAAGATTGCCATTGGTTTCTCAAGCTTCATAAAAGGAATTATGCGCTTAGAACCCACTGCTTTAATACCGCCTTCAGCTAAAGCAGCCTCATCTTCGTAGACATCAGAAGTGTCTAATTCAGTATTTTCAGTATTTGCCTGGTCGATCTTATCACTAGGTGACAAGGTAGTATTGTTGCCTCTCCCATCACGGCGAGGACCACGTTTTTTACGACGGCCTCCCTCAATATATGCAGGAGTTGAGCTTTTTGGCGTTCCTGAGTTTGTATTTTTATTATCTTGCTGATTGTTAGTAGACATTATTCTCTCCTAGCCTATGCTCAATTTATCGATAGATTTACGATAACCATAAACCAAGTGGACCAAAGCACGGGTTACAATAATGGCTGTAAACAACGAACTTAAAATACCAATGGCAAGGGTAATGGCGAACCCTTTAATTGGGCCAGAGCCAATAGAGAATAAGATGATAGCGACCAATAGGGTGGTGATGTTACCATCAAAAATACTACTAAAGGCACGATCAAAGCCAGCCACAATAGCTGATTTAGGTCTCACCCCTTCGGCAAGCTCTTCTCGAATACGCTCAAAAATCAGAACGTTAGCATCGACTGCCATACCTATGGTCAATACAATACCCGCAATACCCGGCAGCGTTAATGACGCCCCTAAGATAGAGAGTACGGCCACCATAATAATTAAGTTAAAGGCTAGAGCAATGTTGGCAATAACCCCAAATAGACGGTAAAACACAATCATAAATAAGAAGACCAGTAAGTAACCTACTTTGGTAGAAAACAAACCGTCATCGATATTCTTTTGACCCAGTGAAGGACCAATGGTGCGTTCTTCCACGAAGTACATTGGCGCGGCTAGAGCACCTGAGCGCAGTAATAAAGCCAATTCGGCAGCTTCTGCATTGCTGTCTAGACCAGTAATGCGGAAAGAGGAGCCTAGTACTGCTTGAATGTTCGCTTGGCTAATAATTTTAGTTTCAGAATAAGGGGTACGAGTTTCAATAGTTTCCCCAGTTTCTGGGTCAGTGTCATAGCTGATTTTTTGTTTATTCTCAATAAACAATACTGCCATCTGCTTGCCTACCGCATTTTTGGTAGCATTTTGCATCAGCTTACCACCAGCGGTATCAAGGGTAATATTTACTTCAGGAGCCCCGTTTTCGTCTAGACCAGAGGTTGCCCCTTGGACTTTTTCACCCGTTAAGATAGGCTGACGATTCAATAGTGACGGTGGACCATCTAGGCTCATATATGGGAAGGCTTCAGTGCCAGCAGGGGGGATGCCGCCGGTATAAGTGACATTTTCATCAGCTACCAAGCGGAACTCAAGGTTAGCCGTACGACCTAGGACACGCTTCGCTTCAGCAGTATCTTGAACCCCTGGTAATTCAACCACAATACGGTTGCTGCCTTGAGACTGAACCAAAGCTTCAGAGACGCCCAACTCTGCAATACGGTTACGTAGGGTAGTTAAGTTTTGACCTACCGCGTATTCATTAATCTCTTTTAAAGTCGCTTCATTATATTGTAAGCCTAATGCTGGGCCTTGATCGTCCATCGACGCTTGCATTTCAAACTGGTTACCTTGATCACGCTGGATAATGCGTTGTGCTTTATCGCGTAAGTCAGTATCTTTAAAATGAAGTAATAGACCTTGATCGACTACATTGATGCCTTTTACTGGGACGCGTTCACTACGTAGGCTGCTGCGCACATCGTTGCTGGCGGTTTTTAAGCGCTGTTCAAGAGCCTTATCCATATCCACTTCAAGAACAAAGCGCACACCACCACGTAAGTCTAGACCAAGTTTTAAAGGCTTAGCACCGATGCTACGAAGCCAGTCAGGTGTCGTTTGCGCTAGGTTTAAAGCCACAACGTAGTCATTACCAAGTTGTTGGCGTAGAACTTCTTGTGCCTTGCGCTGCGTTGCGCCATTTTCTACTCGTAATAAGGCACTGTTCTCTGAAAAAGTAGAATCGTGATAAGCGATACCGGCTTCATCAAGAACTTGTTTTGATTGATTCAGCACCTCATCGGTCAGCTCGGTACCTGCTGAGGCACTAGTGATTTGCACCGCAGGCTCATCTGGATATAGATTAGGCAGAGCATAAAGCCCCGCTATGATGAGCACGGTAACGATTAAGAAATATTTCCAGGCAGGGTAATGCATAGTAGCTTCTTCACTTGAGGGAAGGTAACAGTAGAGCGCTACGCTATAGCCAATCTTCGATAGATAGGAATATATAAAACGAGGTGTTAGGCCAGTGTAATCTTTACATCGATTGATACAGCTAAAAAAAGGCTTAACACAGTTGAATACAGTTACGCGAAAATAATAATTATCGCGATTTAGATATCTAAAAATGGCCCTATCGTGTCATAAAGCAGGTCAGTTTTACGACAGGCTTTATGGGTGTAGCGCACTCTAATTAATTTAATTAAAACATATAATCCAAAAACTGAACACTAATAAGGTGAGGGCTTGCCTTTGACGCTTGATAGGTTCAATTTTTGGATTAGCAAACAGTGGTAATAGTACTATTTATTATTGCAAACCATCAATGGTGCCATTAGGCAACACAGAAATTACAGAAGCACGTTGGATCATGACATCATTTTTATCGTTTAGAGCCACAACGGCATAATCCCCATCGATTGATTTGATTTTGCCCATCAAACCACCAGCGAAGATAACTTCATTGCCGACAGTTAATGAGTCAACCATGTTGCGGTGCTCTTTTGCACGTTTAGACTGAGGTCTAATTACTAAGAAGTAAAAGATGGCAAAAATAGCCAGCGGGAAAATCCACTGCATAATCATTGCAGAACCACTAGCGGCTTCTGGAGCAGCATGAGCCGCTTGGATGAATAAATTCATATTAAATCCTTAAAAAATTACTATATAACAGTGATGAATAGGCTCTGACAGCGGCAATAGGGTTGCTGTAATCACACATAGGACCAGTCCAATCAGTAACCGCTGAAATAAGGATAATTACCCGTTAATTGATAGATAGGGGTATAGTTATCATAAATTAACACGCATAGTATCAAAAAAATGACCCATTGATAACTATTACTTGTAATACCAGTAGTTAATAAGGCCTATAAAGGCTTTTAACAGTTAAAAAAATGTATTTAATCAAAATGAAGGCTAGCGACAGTGACTAATATAACGTTATAATCTTATTCATTAGTATGTTTAATAAGTCTACATATAAAGAACATACGTACATAAATTCGACTTTGATGATTTAGAGGTGGTTATGCGCTTTGTCCTTATTATATTGTTATTTTTAGTTTTTGGTTACTCTCTAGGCTTGGTTTTAACCAATAGTAGTGAGATTGCGGTGAATTTGTTATTCACTGAAGCCCCAGCAATGAATCTAGGGTTACTGCTGATTTTATGCTTGTTCCTAGGTATATTTACTGGCATGTTGTTGTCTTTATTGTTATTTAAGGTATTTCAAAACAAATGGGAAATTAGCCGTTTGAATAAAGAAAACAAACGCTTACAAGATAAGTTGACACAGTCTAAGGTTGAAATTGAAAGACTATCACAAGCTCCCGTTGCAGATATTGCAGATCAGACATTGCACACTGATCCAGAGTTGCCGGTTGATCCTATCGATACCACGACGATTAGATAGTTTGCTTTGAGTTAGACGCAACTATTTAACAATGAATAAAGATAAGATACACAGTTAATAAAAAACGGCCTAAGGGTCGTTTTTTTTGTCAAGGCTGCTATATACTATTTAGTACTCTAACTACTAAATTAGTACTCTAACCACTAAATTAGTATTGTAACCAGCAAATTAATATTCTACCCCCAAAAATGATAATTCATAGTCATAACAAAACTTTTATTTTAGGAGACAATGTGACTCAACTTCAGCAGATGAATCAACAGGTTGCCCCAAATTTAATCCGTCCTAATTCGCCCATTATTGTTGCCATTGATAAAGCTTCGTTAAAGGAGGCATTGCAGCTGGCCGATCAGTTAGACCCAAGCTTGTGCCGGGTTAAAGTAGGTAAGGAGCTGTTCACCCGCTGTGGGCCTCAGATAATCAATGAATTACATAATCGCGGCTTTGAGGTTTTTTTGGATTTAAAGTTCCATGATATTCCTAATACAACGGCACAAGCCGTATTAGCCGCTGCGGATATGGGCGTATGGATGGTTAACGTTCATGCCAGTGCTGGACTGGAAGCGATGCAAGAGTCCAAAAAGCGCTTAGTGGATGCCGGTCATGATACCTTATTGATAGCAGTTACCGTGTTAACCTCTATGACAGAGGAGGGATTAAAGGGAATTGGTATTGATGTGGCGGTGACTGAGCAGGTAGAGCGCTTGGCGTTATTAACCAAAGAAGCTGGGCTGGATGGGGTAGTGTGTTCGGCTCAAGAAGCGAGTCGATTAAAGCAGCTTTGTGGCCAACAGTTTCAACTGATTACCCCAGGTATTCGTATGGCGCAAGACTCGGCGGATGATCAAAAGCGGATTTGCACCCCGAGTGAGGCGATGCAAAATGGCTCGGATTACTTAGTGATTGGGCGCTCAATTACCCAAGCTGCGGATCCTATTAATAAAATGACTCAGATCTTAGACAGCTTAAATTAGACAGCTTCAAGCTGTTACGGGTACTTTCTGTTTATTTGAGCTTCTTTATTTACGGTAACTTTTTATTTGTTGCAACTTTCTATTAATCAGGCTTTATTGTTATATTAATGTTACATTCTATGAAACTACAAGTGTTAAGTGATTTGCATATTGACAGTTATGCCAAGCGCCAAAAGCCATTAGGTGCTATTACCCAGACGGATGCTGACCTTATATTGGTGGCTGGAGATACCGGCAATAGCGATTCAGGGATGCAGTGGCTACAGCAGCAAGCTGAGATTAATGATAAGCCTGTGATTACTATTGCAGGTAATCATGAATACTTTTCTGAAGATGTGTTAACGTTCGATGATAGGCTGAGTCAATGGGATACTTTTGATAAAGCTTCCTTAAAGGGGTTGAAGTTTTTGCAGTGTCAACAGCTTGATTTTGGAGACCTACGCATATTAGGCTGTACACTGTGGACGGATTATCAGTTTGAGGCCACTGCTGAGACTCGAGAGTCGGTGATGGCTTTTATGCGGGATTATCGCCAAATTATGGCCGGATCCCAACTGTTCTCACCAGAGGTATCAATTCAGATTCATCAGCGACATAGAGCTTGGTTAAAACAAGCGCTGATTACAGCTCATAGTGAAGGTATGCGCGTAGTGGTTATGACCCATCATAGTGTGACGCCAAGGTCCGTCTCTGAACAATACGCAGGCAGGCCAAGTAATGCAGCCTTTGTGACAGATTTAAGTTTATGGATGCATCAGGATTGGGCGCCAAAGTTATGGCTACATGGTCATACTCATGAAGCTTTTGACTATATTGAAGGCAAAACGCGAGTTATTGTTAATCCTCGAGCCTATCCAGGTGAGATTAGCAGTACTCAATTAGAATTTAGCTGGTCAAAGGTGGTAGAGGTTTGATACGGTTGAGCTATGACTAAAAATAACAACAATTCAGTAACGCACTCTAAGACGCAACTCGATGAGAGATTGGCGGTTACGGCACAGGATAACGCCCCTTCAGAGCTAGCCACAGTAGGCAAGTTGAGCAACAGCTCGACCCGTCAGCCTGAATTTGGAGAGCCGCCTTTAATAGCAGGCGGGGTATCTAATGTGGACAGCAAAGAGCCAATTGTACGTGCACCAGCTCCTGCCCATTTACCGCCTAGTATGCTGCATTCTGTAAAGCACTTGCCCAATAACGATGAGCGGTTAATCCTATTTACCAGACACTCTTTAAGAGAGCGCTCTAACGGTCAAGGTTTTGCCAGTTATGATTTGCCGCTAACTCCTAAAGGTAGAGTGTTGGCTAAATCTTGGGGACGCTGGCTTGCTGAGTATTTGCCGTACTCAATGGACACCCATAGCATTGCTAGTCCTATATGGCGCTGTGTTGATACTGCTAAGCTTATGCAAGAGGGAGCAGGGGTTAGGCAGCCCATTGCTCATGAGCCTCTACTGGTAGAGCCTGGAAGCTTGGTAACAGATTTTATCAATACATTTTTGCAAGACACCTCCAGCAGTACCAAGCCTGCTAAACAAGGGGCATTAGATTTATTGTCTTTGCTGTATCAGTCGCAGCCTGAGCCTGGTCATTTATCACTGGCGGTAAGTCACGATACTTTGTTAGCGGCCTTCTTAGGCGTTATGCGCCAACATAAAGAAATCACGTGGGATGATTGGCCAAAGATGATGGAGGGGATGTTTTTGTGGTTTGATGATAAGCCTTTTGAAGAGTCTACTGCTAATTTTATCTGGCGGGGTGAGAAGTTTGAAGTTCCGACTCAAAGCTTGATACTGCCGTAAAGCTTAGTCTTATTTTACGAATAATTAATGTCTTTCAAGATAAAAGTTACCCAAAAAAATAAACCCCTAACTCAAATTGAGCTAGGGGTTTATTTTTATTTATAGCAAATCAATTAAGCTTTAAGTGCTTTAATTGCTTTGTTATAACGGCTCTTATGACGAGCAGCTTTGTTCTTATGGATAACACCTTTGTCAGCCATACGATCAATTACAGGTACTGCTTTGTTGTAAGCGGCAGTAGCTGCTTCGTAGTCACCAGCTAGGATAGCGGCATCTACTTTTTTGATGTAAGTACGGATCATTGAACGCTGTGATGCAGCGTGCTGACGACGAGTGTTATTTTGACGAGCGCGTTTACGAGCTTGTGCTGAGTTAGCCACGGATGTCTCCTTG
Organism: Psychrobacter sp.; assembly: GCA_020024075.1. Lineage (GTDB taxonomy): Bacteria > Pseudomonadota > Gammaproteobacteria > Pseudomonadales > Moraxellaceae > Psychrobacter. The sequence continues at coordinate 4,408 of JAHHUJ010000005.1, read as the reverse complement.
GTAGAGTTTAATTACTAAATTAGGACTCAGTAATAAATACTGATGAATATAAAAATCAATAGTTTATAGTAAAAACTGATTGACTCAAAATTATATTTATAAATTTACACAAAACTTATCAATCCATCTAACGCTAGAGGATAATAAGTGTGCCTACTTTAGCCATTATGGATCTGAGACTATCCATTGGCAAGCTTAAGTTAGCTATAGTAACGTTATTTATGCCTTGTTAAAGCAGCCAGTTTAACAAGAGGAGCATGACGATTAAACTTAGGGTAATAACAGTTTAAGCTTATGCTCTGGCATTAAATAACGTCATCAACACAAATTTGGAATATTATATTTGTGTGTAAATTAAAGCGGATAATTCTAACAAACTAATGCTGTGATTACAATACAAACCGCTTAAATGATGTGGTTTTAGCCACATAAAGTGGTTTATTGCATAGATTGTAGCCGATAGTAAGGCTCAATATAGAGCATAGCTGTGTTAATTATTTTTTTAGCTGTTTTGGATCAGCCTTAACCACCATAGTTTTGGCAAGTTTATCGTGAATACTAAGACGCTGTTTGTTAATAACCATAACCACAAAGTCAGCAATTAAGAATAGCGTACCGATGCCTGGCAATGCATACAAAGCTGAAGTCACCAGACTACGTAATAGAATTACATTGGTAATTGAGGCCAGTTTTTGGGTTTTGGCATCAACAATTCGAATGCCCATCACCGTTTTACCAATAGTTTGACCTCTTTTTATCAGCAGCATAAGCTGCATAATGAATAACACCAAAAACAACACCGAAGTCAGAGAGCTTAAATGTTCAGGAACGGACTGAATCAACAGTGTCATTTTTTCAACATCGCCAGCTGTGGCTGATATTACTGTGATGTCGTAATCTAATCCAGACAAAAAAGGTAGGTAGCAGGCCATCAGTAATAGCGAATCAATAAAAACTGCAATGATACGATTACCAATGGTTGCAAGCCCAGTAGTCGAATCAGAAGGGTTTGATTCTAGAGTAGGGCCTTTGTGAATAGGGCCTTTATTACTGGTGGGTGGAAAGCTTGTAGAAGCGGGTTGCTCATTTACTGGGTTTTGAGTGGATTCCGGCTGTTTATTACCATAAAGGTCAGCCACAGTTACCCGTCTAGGCGGAGTGGTAGCTGAGCTGGAAGCATTTGGATCGTAGTAAAATTGACCATTGGTCATTTCACCTACTGGTTTCCATTGCTCCATGCCAGCGTGCCACATGAGATCATTTAGTTCTACTTGCCTATTAGCAAGCATCTTATTCAGCTCTTCTAGGGTATAAGGACCTGCTTGAACTTGATTTCTAGCTAGATAAATCTGCATTAATATAACAACCTTTTTATAAAATTAAAGTCCGCATAGGAACATTAATATTATTAATTTTAATATTTATTTAGAATATTAAATGAAAACGACCACAATAATCAATAAGGGTTGATTTTTGTGGTCGTCATGAGGGCTATTGATCACCAATAACCCACAAATTATGACAGTATGTATTTACAGATTATTTAGCTGTAACAATAGCGTTAGCATTGTCATCATTGGCTAAGAACATCCAAGTATCTAATACTGAGTCTGGGTTTAATGAGACAGAGCTAATGCCTTGTTCCATTAACCAGTAGGCTAGATCTGGATGATCTGATGGACCTTGACCACAGATACCTACATATTTACCTTGCTTACGGCATTCAGCGATAGCCATTGATAATAACTTCTTAACCGCTTCATCACGCTCATCAAATAGGTGAGATACGATACCTGAGTCACGGTCTAGACCTAATGTTAACTGAGTTAAGTCGTTAGAACCAATTGAGAAACCATCGAAGTGTTGTAAGAACTCTTCAGCCAATAATGCGTTGGTTGGAAGCTCACACATCATGATTAATTCAAGACCGTTCTCGCCACGTTTCAAGCCATTTTTGGCTAGAATTTCAACCACTTCAGCAGCTTCTTTGGTAGTACGTACGAATGGAATCATAATCTTAACGTTGGTTAAGCCCATCTCATCACGAACACGTTTTAGAGCACGGCACTCTAACTCGAAGCAGTCACGGAAGTTGTCTGAAACATAGCGGCTAGCACCACGGAAGCCTAGCATTGGGTTTTCTTCTGAAGGCTCGTACAGCTTACCACCAATTAAGTTGGCGTATTCATTCGATTTAAAGTCAGACATACGAACGATAACTGGCTGCTCTCTGAACGCTACAGCTAGGGTAGCGATACCTTCAACTAGCTTATCAACGTAGAAATCTACTGGAGAGGCATAGCCTGCGATACGCTCTTTAATAGCTTGTGAGATTTCACGAGGTAAGGTGTTCATGTTAAGCAGTGCTTTTGGATGCACACCAATCATACGGTTGATGATGAACTCTAGACGGGCTAGACCAACACCAGCGTTTGGAATTTGAGCAAATGAGAAGGCACGGTCAGGGTTACCTACGTTCATCATAACTTTGAAAGGTAGCTCTGGCATAGCATCAATAGAGTTGCTTTGTACTTCGAAATCTATTAGACCTTCGTAGATAAAGCCGGTATCGCCTTCAGCACAAGAAGCGGTAACTTCTTGACCATCAGTTAGTAATTCAGTAGCGTTACCACAACCAACGATAGCTGGTACGCCTAATTCACGAGCGATAATAGCGGCGTGACAAGTACGACCACCACGGTTAGTGATAATTGCTGAAGCACGTTTCATCACTGGTTCCCAATCTGGGTCAGTCATATCAGATACTAGAACATCACCCACTTGGACTTTGTCCATTTCATGCAGGTCATTCACTACACGAACTTTACCTGAGCCTACGCGTTGACCGATTGAGCGACCTTCGCAAAGTACTTTAGCGTCTTTGCTCTGGATAAGATAGCGTTCCATAACGTTGCGGTCTTGACGGCTCTTAACGGTTTCTGGACGAGCTTGAACAATAAATAGCTTGCCTGAATCACCGTCTTTAGCCCACTCGATATCCATTGGTTGACCGTAGTGTTTTTCGATAGTGATGGCTTGTGTTGCAAGCTCAGTCAACTCTTCACTGGTTAAAGAGAACTGGTTGCGTTCTTCTTTATCTACTTCTACAGTTTTCACTGAACGGGTAGTGCTACCTTCTTCACCATAAATCATTTTTTGGTGTTTACTACCCAAGTTACGGCGAATAACCGCAGGTTTGTTTTCTGCTAATAAAGCTTTTGATAGGTAGAATTCATCTGGGTTTACCGCACCCTGTACTACCATTTCACCAAGACCGTAGCTTGAGGTGATAAATACCACTTCATCGAAGCCACTTTCAGTGTCTAGGGTGAACATAACGCCTGCTGCGCCTGTTTCTGAACGAACCATACGCTGAATACCCGCTGATAGGGCAACACCAGAGTGCTCGAAACCTTGGTGAACACGGTAAGCGATGGCACGGTCATTATATAGTGATGAAAAAACTTCTTTGATGGCGATTAGAACGTTTTCGATACCACGGATGTTTAGATAAGTTTCTTGCTGACCTGCGAAAGATGCGTCTGGTAAGTCTTCGGCAGTCGCAGAAGAGCGGACAGCAACGGCAATATCATCACCATCACTCATCACTTCAAAAGCATCACGGATTTCTTGCTCAAGTGATTTTGGTAATTCTTGCTCGATGATCCAGTTACGAATCTTTTCACCAGTTTCAGTTAGCTTCTTAACATCATCAACATCTAACGCTTTTAGTTCGTTGTTGATTTTGTCCAAAAGGCCAGTCTCAGTCAGGAAGTTATTGAATGCTGCAGCTGTGGTCGCGAAACCGCCAGGAACACTCACCCCTAGATCTGATAGGTGGCTAATCATTTCGCCTAATGAAGCGTTTTTACCGCCTACGATTTCGACGTCGTTTTTGCCTAACTTGTCAAGGGTAATAACTTGCGGTGCTGTCATGATAACTCCAGGAAATAAGGTTATTTTTTTAAATTATACCGCTATTTATCTAAATTGTGTACCGATTAGCACTCTTTTAATAGTTGATTGAGTCAACCAAGACCTACTGTTTTGGCAGTGAGTTCAAAAGGGTTGATTCAGACAAATATTATTAATTAAGGGTGAAATCTTAACGCTTGACATCCACGGTAATGTGATGTGAGCGAACTATAACATTTATAGTTATTAACAGTCCACGAAGGAAAATAGGGAGGGGGTGTTTTATGGGGGTTAAAGGCTTGAAGTTAATGGACTAATTATTTGCTAAATATATCGTATTTAGTAAATTTATGGCGGTTTACGTTTTGTATTTTATAAGCTATTAGCAATATATATAGATATTATAAATCTATTGCTTGTCTGCTAAGGATGTGCAGTTGAATAATTAGGGCATACAGTTTTAGCAGAGCATACAGTCTAAGTTGATGTAGGA
>JAHHUJ010000049.1 GCA_020024075.1 Psychrobacter sp. | reverse complement strand
GTGATTTAAGCGCTGGTATTACCGCTCTTTTCTCTGACTCTACAACAGATATTGATTCTGCAGGAAATACCTTCCCAAATGCTTATGCTGATCAAAAGAATGGGAGTGTAAATGGCCAGATTAATTATCAAACTGCATTAACCTCTACCACTTTGAGCTATGGACAAAGTTTTGATAAATCCACCACTCATGATGTTAATTCAATTGATTACAAGTCAGGAAGTAAGTTCGATACTACTCAAAAACAGGCGCGCTTAGAAACTAAAGTAGATGCTCAACCTGGTATTGCAACTATCGGTGTGGAATGGCTTTCTCAAGAATTAGATGCTTCTAATGTTATAGATTGGTCACAAGGTGGCGTTCCAGTCGCCTATAATCCTGATGATAGAAAAGTTAAAAGTGGCTTTTTAGGTTATCAATTAACAGATACCTATTATGATCTCCAAGCTAACTACCGTGTTGATGACTACTCTCAATATGGCAATAAACACACTTATAATCTTGGCTTTGCTATTAAGCCTACTGAAGGTTTTCGAGTGGGCGCTAACCATGCAACTGGATTTAGAGCACCAACTTTTAATGACTTATATTGGCCTGGTTACTCCAACCCAGATCTAAAGCCTGAAACCACTGAAACAACTGAGCTGTTCTTTGAGTTCACCAATAACTTACAAACCACTCGCTTAACTGGCTATCATACGGACGCTGAAGATTTGATTACAGGCGGTCGAAATATTGGTAAAGCCAAAATCAAGGGAGTTAGCTTAACTTCTGATTGGGCTTATGATTCATTTTTATTTGGTTTAGGCTATGATTATCTTAAAGCTGAGGATGATACTAAAAAATCAAAAACCTATGGTAAACAGCTAGACCATCGTCCTGAAAATAGTGCCTTATTGTATGTTGGCTATCAGCAATCTAAGTTCGATGTTCGTTTAGAGGCCAAATACAATGATGAGCGCAACTCAGACAGTGCAAAAGTAAAACTAGATGATTATACTTTGATTAATTTAGCTGGTAATTATCGTTTTACACCAAACTTATCTGCTGGGTTAAGAGTTGATAATATTACTGATAAAGATTATACACTATCTAACCAGTTTGGTAATGAGTACACTACAGACGGTACGAACTTCTTTACTTCTCTAACCTACACCTGGAAGTAGTAAATAGCTAACTTATACAGGATGATCCAACCAAAAGAAACCACCCAATGGGTGGTTTCTTTATTGATCAGAGACTTTTATTTAAAAGGCAACTCTTCTGGTAAATAACAGCGTAAATACGCAAGTGCCGCTGTGACTGCCTCTTGGCCCATCTCTTCGGTTATCTCATCATACTGCTTAAAGGATAAAGAAAATATACTATGAATCATATAATAAGTGACCAAAAACTTATCTTCTACATCCTTAAAGCTCTGCATATTGTAGTGACTAGATAATTTGTTAACCACCATACCCACCAAACTGAGATCTACCTGATCGTCATAATCACCATTGTCGAAGTCGGGAGTATTTAATCCATACATCAGCTTATTTTTAGTCACATCGTTATTAAACAAGGAAGCTGACTGTCTTACTATTTCAGTGACATAATCCTGCCAACGCTGGAAGTTACAAACCTCAATCTTCTCTAAGGTCTGAAAGGTATCCATATAACTTAGAAAGCGTAGAGCTAAGAAGATGGCTTCTACATTTGGAAAAAAATGGTAAGCAGACGCTCTAGGAATGCCCGCTTCTTCACAAATATCCACCAAGGTAATATCTCGAATATTATGCTGCTCAGTAAGCGTCTTTGCTGCCATAAGTAACTTTTGGCGCCGAATTCTACCTTGCTTGCTGGTATGTTTAAACTTATTGGGTACAATCTTTTTTGCTAACTCAGAGTCAACAAGGACGTCATTAATTAGATCATTACATCCTTTTTCCATAGAAAGCCTCTATATTATTATTAGTTAGGAAGGCCAAAAACTCGACATTGTTTAATTTATTGTAACACCATTTTATATCTGTGGTTATGAACTCATGCGTTAACTTCTTAAGTTATTTTAATTTGATTTTTGCACGGACAATGCCATGATCAGAAAACCTATCTTCATAGTCTTGTTTTAGATGGTCATTGAAGTAATCTACCTGCTCTACTTCACCTAGTGAAAACTTACCATCCACCAAGAACTCTTCTGAAACAAATAGCTGATCAATAACCTCTGGCATACCTTGGTATAGATGAGTATACGCCACATCCCTTGTTCGCCCATAGCTGGTCTGTACCCTTGCAGCATCAAATAAAGCCACATCTCGCATGGCTTTATCATAGATAACTTCACTGGTTTCAGCCAATAATTGGGTAGTCACACTGTCGGTAACATCATTCATATCCCCCAATAAAATAAGCGGGTGCCGAGTTTTATGTAAGAGATCAATCATAAACAACCTTAAAGCGGCTGCTTCAGCGGCTCGCATACACAGGCTTCTAAGCTTAGCCCTTACTCTTAGTAACGGATCATCATAATCCTCTAAACGATTGCCTTGTGCATCTCGTAAATAATGAGGTCGCTTACTTTTTAGGTGAGCAGTAACAACGGTAATAGGTTGACCATATACCTCTAGGGTTGCCACTAGAGGGGGGCGATTAAAGCGGCTGTAAAGACCTTCTTCAGGAATATCTATCACTGCTAGCTCTGGAAAATCTGTTAGCAGCTGCCACTCCAATACTTTATGCTTAGAGATAATCGCTAAAGCTGGCGTGTCTTGAGCGCCTTGACCCAAAGTCAAAGTGCTTGCAGCATCGTTACTGGCCATGGGGGCCAAAACTTGTGAAGGCGCAAACCCCAACTTGACGGCTAAGTCTTGCAGTGCTCTCTCATCCCATACCTCTTGAAAAGCATAAATGTCTGACCTAGCATTCTTTAACAGCTCATATAAGCCGGTCAGCTTACGGTTATATTCCTCATCAGTATAAGGCTGCATATTGGCATAGTAGCTGCGATTGGGTAAAGCTAAGTTCAATAAGTTACTTGTGGCTATATAAAATCTCTTGTCCCTTTGTTGCGCTTGATTTTGATGATTTTTTTTATTTTGACTCATTACAACTGTCCTATCCTTTGTCTCATAGTGGTAGTGGCTCAGTTTGAGCCAACTTAGTTTGGCAAACTTAGTTTTATCAACAATCTACAACGACTAACGATCCACTTCTAACTACTGCAAAGTCTTAGTTATGGCTTGATGCCATTTATGTAAGTGCTGTTCTCGCTCTTCTGTAGGCATTGAGGGCTCAAAGCACTTATCCAAATCCCAGCTATCATCGATAGTGGCCTCATCATACAAGCCTGCGGTAATTCCAGCTAATAAAGCGGCGCCCTTAGCAGTAATTTCGGTATCTTTTGGCCGTAAGACAGGCACCCCTAACATATCTGCCTGAAACTGCATTAACAAGTCATTATTGGCCGCACCGCCATCTACCCTAAGCTCAGTCAATGGACTAGGACTGTCTTTTTGCATGGCGGTTAATACATCGTAAGTCTGAAATGCTATCGACTCCAAAGCAGCTCGAGCAATGTGGGCTTTAGTACTGCCTCGAGTCATGCCTGAAATACTGGCGGTAATATCTGAACGCCAATAAGGGGCTCCCAGTCCAGTAAAAGCAGGGACTAATACCACCTGCTCGCTTGACTCTACCTTTTTAGCTAAGCTTTCAATGTCTCTGGATTTATTAAATAATCCCATATTATCACGCAGCCACTGCACGATAGCACCCGCCATAAACACACTACCCTCAAGCGCATACGTCACTTCACGCTTAGAAGGTGTTAGCATACGTTGGCCAGATTTAACCAACTTTGATAAGGAGGGATGTTCGGCAGCACCGGCCAACCGTTGAGAATTATTATGACGACGTTGCCAGCCTATGGTTGTTAATAGCTGATGTTGGCTCAGTTGCACTTCCTGCCCGATATTCATTAGCATAAAGCAGCCAGTTCCATAAGTATTTTTTGCCATACCTGTAGAGACACAGCCTTGACCAAATAAGGCCGCTTGCTGATCTCCCAACACCGCTTGAATCGGAATTTGCTTAGCAAATAAGCCTTTTTTGGTTTTACCAAAGTCGCCGTCAGAAGCAAGGACTTTGGGTAGGATTTTTTTGCAGATATCGAACTTAGCTAACAGATCCTCTGACCACTCAAGCTTATTGATATCATACATTAGAGTACGTGATGCGTTAGTGACATCTATCACGTGCTCGCCGCCTGTCAACTTAAACATAAGCCAACTATCGATAGTACCCACAGCCACTTCGCCGCGCTGTGCTCTGTCTTTTAAGTTGGGATGGTTCTCTAGTAACCATACAATCTTACTGGCACTAAAGTAGGGATCTATACGCAGCCCAGTAATTGACTGCACGTGCTGTTGCATACTCACCTCAGAGCCATCAACTTTATGCTGTCGTAAACTTTGGCACCAACTCTCCGAGCGTCTGTCTTGCCAAATAATGGCAGGCGCTAATGGCTTACCTGTACGCTTATCCCATACCACAATACTCTCGCGTTGATTGGTAATGGCAAGACTGGTGATATCAGTCGCCAACAAGCCAGCCTGGTTGATGGCATCATGGGCACAGCTTACTTGAGTATGCCAAATCTGCATTGCATCTTGCTCAACATAACCCGCCTTTGGGGTAGATAAAACAGTCGGCTTTTGTGAAATCTGTATTGGCCGGGCTCTGTCATCATAAATAATGGCACGACTTGAGGTAGTGCCCTGATCCAACGCTAATACATAACCTGCCATGATGAAGTCTCCCTGATAATACAAATTAAAAATAATTATTTTAAAATACGCAGCAGCTAAACCCTATAATAAGATTCTATAAGAAGGTTAAGCTCTATAAAAAGGCCTGCAACACTTGATTTAAATAGCGGCGACCTAAAGCAGTTGGCTGAATTAAATTCGCTTCATCTACCAACAACCCTTGTTGCTGCAATCGCTCAATAATGGGGGTAATCTCTGCTGCTGATAATCCCGTTCTGTCATTATACAATGCTAATGGCACCCCAGAGCTTAAGCGTAAAGCATTCATCATAAACTCCCCACTCAAGTCTTCCTCAGCAATAGAGGCAAAACTAACCATTTTAGGGAACCCTGCATAGTTCATATAGTCTTTTGGCAAGCGGGTTTTGCTAAAGCGGTAAATACCCCGCTCAAACTCTGGATAAACCCCTTCTTCAGCTAAAGTAATTTTGCCATGCGCGCCGGCCCCAATGGCCAAGTAATCTCCAAACTGCCAATAATTCACATTGTGGCGACACTGAGTATCCTGGCCACCAACCCAAGCGGATACCTCATAGTTTTGATAGCCTAGCTGGGTCAATAAAGCGCTTCCCTGCTCTTCGATATCGGCCAAGTCATTATCGTTGGGTAGTACCGGTGTATTGCGATAAAACACAGTGTTAGGCTCAATTGTCAGCTGATACCAAGAGATGTGGGTGGCACCCGCTTGATGAGCTTGCTTAATATCATATAAGGCCTCAGCAAGGCTTTGATTGGGTAGGCCATGCATTAAGTCAATATTAACTCGTTTAAACCCAGCCCTCTTAGCCGCTTGCGTGGCCAGCTGAGCTTGATTGGCATTGTGAATACGCCCTAACGACTCAAGCTTACTGTCTGAGAAGCTTTGTACCCCCATAGAAAGTCGATTAATCCCGACCTTGAGATATTCTTCAAATGGGGCGTATTCTAACGTCCCTGGATTGGCCTCCATAGTAACTTCCAAATCACTGGCTAAAGGCAGAACTGAGTTTAGGTGATCAAACAAACGCTGATACTGCTTAATAGGTAATAGCGAGGGAGTACCGCCTCCAATAAAAATAGAGCTAATTTCTCGGCCCTGAATTAGCGGCAACTGTGCGTTTATATCTGCTATCAAGGCCTCAACATAAAGAGCAAAGTGATCATCGGCCAACGCTTTATTATCTACAGCAGCTTGAGAGGCTATTTGATTAGAAGACGAGCTGTCATCAACTGGCAGTGTGTGTGAATTAAAATCACAATACGGACATTTTTTTACACACCAAGGAATGTGAATATAAAGGGCTAAAGGGATTTCTGAAACATTTATTAATAGCGACATAAAGATAGGGTCTTATACTCGTTGGCAGATAGTGTTATAGTCACGCTTTTATTTTAATTGAAGCGCTTTGATTCTGTATTAGCCCAAGAAGGCATGAAATATTGGCCCAAGCAGGCATGAACCAAGCATACTGTAAGCGCAAAGCTAACAGTTTATTAATACGCTTATTATACGTGTTCAATAATGGGATAGTAGAGCAATTAAGTTGATATCTTGATACCCGAACATTTGCCCCTTAATAACCTATCGTAAAGCCTAAGATCTTCAAGGCAACCGTGGTAAAGTTAATTAAAGGGCTATCATCTAAAGGTGACAAGACCCCCTAACCTGCCCTATGGCAGGTTATTTATTTATATCAAAACCAAAATCGTGACTTAGGCTCTACCAATTATTATCAAAGCAGTTTCAAAACAACCTGATTTTAGAAGTTTACTTATGTTGTCTAATTTATCCTTCTCTGAGTTTAAACAGCACAGCTTACGCTTAGGCACTTTGGTGCTTCCCATTCTTATTACTCAGTTCTGCCAAGCTGCTTTGGGCGTGGTAGATGCCATTATGGCGGGTGGTGTTTCTGCTTTAGACTTGGCTGCTGTGTCTATCGGTTCCGGCATTTGGTTGCCATTATTCTTATTGGCGACAGGTATCTTAATTGCCACTACGCCATTAATCGGGGAGCAAATTGGCCAAAAGACTCCGCACAATGTACCTCATATTACTCAGCAGTCCTTATGGGCGGCTATTTTAATTGGTATCTTAGGCTTAGTAGTGGTGTCCCTAACCCCTAATGTACTGGGGATAATGGGCGTTCCTGACGATATTCAGCCCAAAGCCGCTCAATACTTAAGGTTTGTGGCTTGGGGGTTCCCAGCCATCGCCTGCTATGCCGTTTTGAGAAGTTATTGTGAAGCATTGGGACGTCCAGAACCGGTGACGGTCATCAGCTTAATTGGTCTATTCGTCAACATTCCGATTAACTATATCTTTATTCATGGTTTATTTGGCTTACCAGAGTTGGGCGGTGCTGGCTGCGGCTTGGCGACGGCATGTGTGTTATGGACAAATGTAATTTTATTGTCTTTGTATTTGCTTAAGTCTAAACATAAAAGCTTTGATGAAACCCGCTTCTTTTATAGCTTCGCTAAGCCTGATCGTCAACAAATAGGTAAGCTACTGCGCTTAGGAGTGCCTATCGGTATTGCTATCTTCTTTGAAGCCAGCTTATTCAGCTTAGCCTCTATTGTTATTAGCCCCTTGGGAGCCATTGCTGTGGCTTCACATCAGGTGGCTATGGCCGTCACCTCACAGCTATTTATGGTGCCTATGTCCGTGGCTATGGCGTTAACCATTATGGTATCTAATCGTTATGGTGAAAAGAACTGGCTGGTGTTACAGCAAGTTCAGCGTACTGGACTAATATGGACGGTGTGTATCGCCTTATGTAGTATGCTTGGCATTTGGTTATTTAGAGAAAACTTAGCCGATCTGTTTACCAATAACCCTGCGGTTAAAGAGCAAGCCATGTTCTTATTATTATTCGCCATTGCTTATCAACTGGTCGATGGCTGGCAGGTAAATATCGCTGGGATATTAAGAGGAATGCAGGACACACAAGTACCCATGTGGATTACCTTATTCTGCTATTGGCTAGTAGCCTTGCCATTAGGGACCTATCTGGTACGATTTACCGATACCGGAGCTCAAGGGTTTTGGATCGCTTTGGTTACAGGCTTGACCTTATCCTCTATGTTATTGACCCTACGTCTACTGTATCGTCAACGGCAAGTGCTAGATATTCAGGCTAGACCTAGCTAATAGTCGACTATCATTGGGCTTGAGTTCATATCGACCGATACAAATTCAAGCTCTCATTAGATTATCTCAGTAGATTTTGTATAAATTTTAGCAGTAGGTTAATGTATATTTGAACTAAATGTGCTATTGAAACTTAAATACATCATTTGTCACTCATCAGACGCGACAAAATTTGTTACAATATGCTTAATATTATAAGAATATCTGTAGGCAACCGTATGGACATTGAAAAAATTCGTACGCTCATTGAGCTAATGGAAGAAAAAGACCTGGTCAATCTTGAGATTAAAACAGGGGAAGATAGTGTCAGTCTAACTCGGCACTACAACACTCCTATGCCGTCAATGATGGCTGCTAGCCCTGCTTATATCTCAGATCCCCAGTCTGAAGCGGTACATACAGGCAGTGTGGAAACCTCACCAATGGTGGGCGTTTTTTATGCTGCTCCTAGCCCAAATGATCCTCCATTTGTGACCCCTGGCCAAAAAGTTCAGGCTGGTGATACGCTGGGTATCATTGAAGCTATGAAAATCATGAATCCACTTGAGGCCACTCAAAGCGGTATTATTGATGCTATTTTGGTAGAAAATGGCGATGTAGTACAGTTTGGTCAACCCGTTATCCGTTATAGAAGCTAAGAGATAGGCCCCTAGATGATAAAAAAACTGCTTATCGCCAACCGTGGCGAAATTGCTTTACGCATCGTGCGTGCCTGCAAGCAGCTGGGCATTAAAACCGTTGGCGTCTACTCTACAGCGGATGAAAACTTAATGCATCTACGCTTTGTAGATGAAGCCGTCTGTATTGGCAAACCCAATGCCAGTCAAAGCTATCTAAATGCAGCGGCTATCATTACTGCTGCTGAAATTACTGGAAGCGATGCCATTCATCCCGGTTATGGTTTTTTAGCAGAAAATGCTGAATTTGCTGAGAATGTAGAAGAAGCTGGCATCACTTTTGTAGGCCCCCACCCTGACCATATTCGCTTGATGGGCAATAAAGTCTCTGCTATCAATGCGATGAAACAAGCCGGTGTCCCTACTGTGCCAGGTTCAGTCGGTACAGTTACCTTACATAACGCTGAACAACAAGCAAAAAACATTGGCTTCCCCCTGTTAATCAAAGCCGCAGCAGGCGGCGGTGGTCGGGGTATGCGTATCGTTGAGCGCTTTGATCAGCTGAATGAACAAGTACAAGCGGCCAAGCAAGAGGCGGAGCTTTGGTTTGGCGATGACAGCGTTTATATGGAGCGTTATCTACAAAACCCACGCCACATTGAGGTGCAAATCTTGGGCGATGGTAATGGTAATGCAATTCATCTATATGACCGTGACTGCTCGTTACAGCGTCGTCACCAAAAAGTATTAGAAGAAGCCCCTGCACCCGATATCCCTGACGATATCCGCGAGCCTATCTTACAAGCTTGTGTCAAAGCCTGTGAAAATATTGGCTATCGCGGTGCGGGTACTTTTGAGTTCTTATTTGAAGACGGTGAGTTTTTCTTTATTGAGATGAATACCCGTATTCAAGTGGAGCATCCAATTACCGAAATGGTCACTGGTATTGATGTGGTGGTTGAGCAATTAAGAATTGCAGCAGGCTACGGCTTATCTTACCGTCAAAGCGATATCAGCGTGCATGGTCATGCCATTGAATGTCGTATTAATGCTGAAGACCCCCAAACTTTTACTCCCTCTCCTGGCAAAGTCACTCAGTATTTTATCCCCAGCGGTGCTGGTGTACGCTTTGAGTCGCACTTGTACCCAGGTTATGAAATCCCTTCCTACTATGACTCGTTAATTGGCAAGCTTATTTGTCATGGTCAGACCCGTGAGCAGGCCATTGCTAAGACCCTGCATGCCCTTGATGAGCTGATTATTGCAGGGGTGAAGACCAACATTCCTTTGCATCGTGATCTGATTTTAAAAGACCCAGAGTTTGCTTCTCAAGCGCAAAACATCCATTATTTAGAATCATGTTTATTACCAAAAAAGTCTAAATAAAAAGGTAAAACTTCTTAGTTCTAGCCCTATTTATCTTATAGTATTTGCTTATTATCCTAGCTCAGAACCATACCGTAAAACCATAAAAAAGGCAGAAGTGAGATATCACTTCTGCCTTTTTTTAACTCTTGGTTAACTTGTTAATTCAGACAAGTCCGTCAATTAAGACAAGTCACGACCACGGCTAGCTTCGATAGACAGACGCAGTCCATTTAGACGGATAAAGCCTTCTGCGTCTTTTTGATCATAAGCACCAGCATCATCTTCAAAGGTTGCAATCTTCTCATCAAATAGTGAGTAAGGAGATTTACGACCAACAACGCTAACATTACCTTTATATAGCTTAACGCGAACCGTACCAGTCACATATTCTTGTGACTTGTCGATTAAGGCTTGAAGCATTTGACGCTCTGGGCTGAACCAATAACCGTTATAGATGATTTTTGCATAACGAGGCATTAATTCATCTTTTAGGTGAGCGGCTTCACGGTCTAGAGTTAATGACTCCATACCGCGGTGCGCTTTTAGCATAATTGTACCTGCTGGAGTTTCGTAACAGCCACGAGACTTCATACCTACGTAACGGTTTTCAACGATGTCTAGACGGCCAATACCGTGTTTGCCACCTAGCTCGTTTAGTTTAATCATCACCTCATAAGGCTCTAGCTTCTCACCATTAACCGCTACGATATCGCCTTTTTCATACTCTAGCTCAACGTACTCAGGCGCATCTGGTGCTTCTTCTGGGCTAACTGACCAGCGCCACATATCATCTTCAGCTTCTGCGTATGGGTCTTCTAAGATATCACCTTCATACGAGATGTGTAGTAAGTTGGCATCCATTGAATAAGGTGATTTTTTCTTATTGGCCGCAAAGTCGATAGGAATATTATGCTCTTCAGCATATTTCATTAAGCTTTCACGACTTGATAAATCCCACTCTCTCCAAGGAGCAATGGTTTTCACTTCTGGGGCCAAAGCGATGGCACCTAGCTCAAATCTAACTTGGTCATTACCTTTACCAGTAGCACCGTGACTAATGGCATCTGCATTGTGCTCTTTAGCGATTTCTACCAAGCGTTTGGCGATTAAAGGACGCGCGATAGAGGTGCCTAATAAGTATTCACCCTCATAAACTGCGTTAGCACGGAACATTGGAAAAACATAATCACGAGCGAACTCTGCACGCAAGTCTTCGATATGGATATGTTTGATACCCATAGCTTCCGCCTTAGCTCGAGCTGGTTCAACTTCTTCGCCCTGACCAATATCTGCTGTAAAAGTAATTACTTCAGCGTCATAAGTATCTTGCAACCATTTAGCAATAATTGAGGTGTCAAGACCGCCTGAATATGCCAAAACAATTTTATTAATTTTATCTTTTTCGATCGACATGGTGCATCCTTTATCGAGTGAGTGTAAACTTTAAAAAATTATACTATATAAGTGTGGGCCTTAAGTAGTTTCAATATGGGGTAGAATTAATGGGTCTTTTGCCAAACCATTGCCCTATATTACTACCTAACCTATATTACTAGCTAACCTATATTATTAGCTAAAAAGTCATTACCTAAAAATGAGTGCCAATATTTTATTTATAGCTCTATAAATAAATGCACTCATTAAATTTCAGTTTACACTATTTATAGAAGCAACTAAAGCTAAGCAAGCCTATATTACTGCTTTTAATGCTTTTATCGAGCAAAACCACCCTATCTTCTATTGGCAAAAACCTGCCGCTTAACTTAGTCAATAGCCGAATTTATTGCTAAAACCTGTTATCATTAGGAAGCTATTTATTTATGACTATTGTTGTGCACTACCCCTATAATTTTATACCCATATTTAGACC
>JAHHUJ010000048.1 GCA_020024075.1 Psychrobacter sp. | reverse complement strand
GTACAAAAGCGGATTTGGCCAATATTACCGGCACCATAAAAAACCCAATTGATAAAGATAAGCATCAAATTGTATGTAATTTAGGAGAGGTGGTGAGTTGCCCCTATCCACTTAATTAATCTGACGTAGTGACAGCCATAAAAAAAGCGACCCATATCATAGATATAGATCGCTTTTTGATTTACCGAGCTTGGCTATGCGTAAGTGTGTAGGGCTTAGCGTTTAGCGCTCTAAATACTGAATTTTACCTTCAACGCCATCCCACTTCTCAGCGTCTGGTAATTGATCCTTCATTTCAGTAATGTTAGGCCACTCTTCTGCAAGCTCTGCATTTAACTCGATAAATTCTTCTTGTCCTTTCGGTACTTCGTCTTCTGAAAAAATAGCATTGGCTGGGCACTCAGGCTCACATAAGGCGCAGTCAATACACTCGTCAGGATGAATGACCAAAAAGTTAGGCCCTTCATAAAAGCAGTCCACAGGGCAGACTTCAACACAATCGGTGTATTTGCAGCGGATGCAATTATCAGTGACAACAAATGTCATAGCGAGCTACCTTTATAAAAGTTATCTTGAGATTTGTTTAACCATTATGGCTATTTTGGTTTTGTTATTTATAACCCTAATTGGGGGTCCCTAATTGGGGGTATAGTAACTAGACCAGTTGTTGGGCTAAATGATTAGCGTCACAAGATAAGTAAGTTACGAATGAGGGATAAGATTTATTTGAGGGGTATATTTTACCCTGTTAATCAATATTTCACAAATTCCTGTCAGTCAGCTTTTTTTGATTTAGCTGCCCTCAGTACTGTCCTTTAACTCATATAGTAAATCAAGCGCTTGTTTTGGGGTTAATTCATCTGGATGCAGTTGTTTTAGTTTTTCAAAGACGGCCATAGCCTTAGTATTTATGGGGTTTGATTGGCTCGTATCAGTGGATTGTTGAGAGTTAAATTCTGCTGCTTGAGATGGTGTTAACTGTAGCGATGTCTGTGAAAAAGCTGTGTTTTTTTGCTCAGTATTCAGGCTTTGGTCAGCATTTGCATAAGCTTTATCGATTTTAGCATGATTAACTTCGTAGTCGACTTCAGGGGAAGCGGCTGCTTTATGTAATGAATTATGTTGGGTGAGGTAGTGGGTGGCTGCAGTTAATACTTGTTCAGGGATACCTGCCATTTTTGCCACATGCAGACCAAAGCTTGAGCTGGCAGCTCCCTCTTGTATTTTGTGCAGCAATAACAATTGTCCTTCTACTTCACTAGCAGCAACGTGTACGTTTCTGATTTTATGAGCCAGTTCAGGCTGTTTTGCCAATTCAGTTAACTCAAAGTAATGGGTGGCAAATAAGGTTAAGCTGCCCATCTTAGCCAACTGAACTGCACAAGCATGAGCGATAGCCAAGCCATCAGTGGTTGAGGTGCCACGGCCTACTTCATCCATTAATACCAATGAGTGCGAGCTGGCGAGGTTTAATATTTGAGCGGTTTCAATCATTTCCACCATAAAAGTAGACTTACCACCCGCTAAGTCATCAGCCGAGCCAATACGGGTAAATATACGGTCAATATCACCGATACGTGCGAAGCTTGCCGGCACAAAGCTACCACAGCATGCAAGCAATACAATCAAGGCTGTCTGACGCATATAAGTGGATTTACCGCCCATATTAGGTCCGGTAATCAGCAGTAAACGTTGTTCATTAGATTCAGTGCCTAATTGACAGTCATTGGCCACAAATTCTTGAATCGAAGCAGGGGAGGAGGGTGCCGATGCTTTGCCGTGCATATTCTGTGGTTGGTTCATAGCTTCCACAACCAAGTGACGGCCGTATTTGATATCAAGATAGCTTGATTTAGGGGTCAAAAGAGGCCTTACCCAGTGGCTTTCTTTGGCCAATACTGCCCAGTTTAGCAGCACATCAAGCTGTGAGATGGAAGCGCTTAATTGCTGTAAGTGAGATAGCTGTTCGCTAAGGGTGACCAAAACCCCTTGGTACAAGGCCTTTTCGCGGGCTAGGGCATTGGTTTGAGCTTCTAAGTAGTCCACTTCTAGAGTTTTTAGCGGTTCGGTGATAAAGCGTTCGCTGTTTTTCAGAGTTTGGCGACGGATAAAGGCATCTGGTGCGGAGCTGGCTTGGCCTTTAGGTAGCTCAAAATAAAAACCACTGACTTTATTAAATCCCACTTTAAGGCTTGGTAGTTTGTAGCTTTGACGCGCCTCATCGGCCATCTCTTCTAAGGTTTCTTGAATGTTATCATGCAAATGCACCAAGCGATCAAACTCTGCATCGTAGCCAGTCGCTATCATTCCGCCGTCACGAATATGGGCTGGTGGTTCTTCTACAATGGCTCTGTCTAATAAATCGGCAATCTCAATAAGCTCAGGGTGCTGTAAAGGCAGCTGTTTAAATAATTGCAGCAACAAAGGCGGTGCGTCAGCGGTTAGTCCTAAAGTCTGTAAATATTCAGCCACTTGTTCACTGCTTCTGATACTAGATGCCAGACGTCTTAAATCACGAGGCTTAGCACTGTGTAAGGCAACGCGGCTGCTGATACGCTCAATATCAGAAATGCTTTGTAGCTGCTGTTGTAACGGCTGTAAATTAGCCAGTGCCGGCTGATTGACAAACCATTCAATGGCGTCCAGTCGAGCTTGCAGCTGTTGATGGGCTTGAGATAGACGTAACGGACGCTTTAGCTGGTTGGTCAGTAGTCTCTTGCCCATTGGAGTCTGACAGTGATTGACCACACTAAGTAAGCTGGTACCAGTTGGGCTTACTGGTGAAAAAAGCTCTAGGTTTCGACTGCTAATGTCATCAATAATAAGATAGTCCTCATCACGTTCGACAATAAGCTCGTTCAGCTGAGGGGTATGACGCTGCTGAGTTTGCTGTGCATAATGAATTAAGGCGGCGGTACTGGTCTGGGCCACTAAGCTGTCGGCAATACCTAACCCTTCAACGGTCTGAACGTTAAATTGTCGGCACACTGTGGTGGCCGCATGCTGAGCGTGAAAATCACTGGCAGCCACACTGATAACCGGGCAATACAGCTTATCTTGTAACCAGTGTCGCCACTCATCTGAGGTGGTTTCAGAGATGATAACTTCACTTGGCGAAAAGCGAATCAGTATCGTGAGCAGCCGCTGCTTTAGTAGCTGTTCAAAGTCTAAGGCTTTTTCTGGACTACTGCCTTCTTGAGAGTCGCTGTTATCTTTATTGAAGCTATCGAGCATTGGCTGCTGTAATAAGGAGTCTAGACCAAGGGTCTGAGTGCGAATAGTCCCAGCATTTAGGTCAAGTTGGCTGATGCCCACCTGCCATCTCTTCGCTTGGGCTAAGGTGGCTTGTTGTAAGTTTTTACTGACCTGAAAATCAATGGCGACAACACTTGGGGTTTGGTTAGGTCCAATTAATGCATCGTCGGTCAGGGTGCCTGCGGTTAATGTTTTTACCACTTCACGGCGCATAATACCTTTGGCAGCGGGCTTGTCATTAGAACTATTAGGCTCGGCAGTGTCTTCTACTTGTTCACAGATAACCACGGTTTCACCAGCCGCGATAAGACGGGCCATATAGCTTTCTGCAGCGTGAAAGGGCACGCCTGCCATGGCAATATTATTGCCTGCTTTATCATTACCACGGCGGGTGAGGGTGATGTCTAAAATATCGGCAGCACGCTGGGCATCGTCAAAGAACAACTCATAAAAATCGCCCATGCGATACAGCAGCAAAGCATGGGGGTATTGTGCCTTTAAGGTTAAGTATTGCACCATCATTGGGGTGTGGTCATCTAAGTTATAGACCGTACCAGCAATATTTAAAATCGAGTCGTTATTGGGGGTATTAGACATAGTTGGGGTAACAGACATAGTAAGCTTTCAAAGAAAAACAATAAGCAAAAAATAGGAGTAGCCCCTCTTATTTAGAGGGCTTTGAGAAGATAAAAAAGAGTCTTACAGTAATTTACTCTCTCTATTGTCTATTTTAACATCTATTTAGAGCGAATTTAGCAACGTATGGTAAGTGCTGCCGGTGCGGTTATATAGTGTTGTCTGGGCGGTTATATAGTGTTACTTGGGCGGTTATATATAATAAAGGCAAGCGTGGAGCGGTGGATAAAGTTACTGACACAAGCCAACTTTTTTATAAAAAATAACAAATAATTTATGGCTGTAGATTCAGTTGCCCTTGTATCTATCAATACTGTTACCATATATAATAGATAAAATTTTTTATGGTCTGCACCTAATAATGCACGACTGAGTCGATAAGTAGGTCTACAAAGTTATGTTGTCAAAAATAATCGGAAGCGTAATTGGTACTAAAAACGATCGTGAGTTGAAGCGGATGCGCCAAATTGTCGCAAAAGTAAATGCTCAAGAAGAAGCAGTAGCCGCCCTGACAGACGAACAGCTTCGCAATAAAACGGCAGAGTTTAAGAGTCGTTTTGACGAAGGGGCTAGCCTAGACTCTCTATTGCCTGAGGCTTTTGCGGTGTGTCGTGAAGCGTCAAAGCGTGTGCTAGGTATGCGCCACTACGATGTGCAGATTATCGGTGGTATCACTCTGCATGAAGGTAAAATTGCTGAGATGCGTACCGGTGAAGGTAAAACCTTAATGGCAACTTTGGCCATTTATCTCAATGCCATCAGTGGTAAAGGGGTACACGTGGTTACGGTGAACGACTACCTTGCGGCTCGTGACGCTGATTTAAACCGTCCTTTATTTGAATTCTTGGGGTTAACGGTTGGCGTTATCTACTCGCAGCAGCCCCCACAAGAAAAAGTGGATGCTTATCAAGCTGACATTACTTATGGTACTAACAATGAGTACGGGTTTGATTACTTACGCGATAACATGGTATTTAGCTTAGCTGAGAAAAAACAGCGTCCTTTAAACTACTGTATTATTGACGAAATTGACTCGATTTTAATTGATGAAGCGCGTACACCGCTTATTATTTCAGGTCAGGCAGATGACTCTTCTGCTACTTATGCGCTAATCAATAATATTATTCCTCGCCTGAAGCGCTCAACCGATGAAGAAGCCAACAAAGAAAATAGAGATGGTGACTTCTGGATTGATGAAAAAAACCGCTCTATCGAAATCAGTGAAAAAGGCTACGAAAAAATTGAGGCTTTCTTAATTGAAGTCGGCGAGCTTGGAGAAAATGAGAGCTTATACAGCCCAACTCGTCTACCGTTATTAGCCCACGTTCAAGCAGCAATACGAGCGCATCATATCTTCGTCAAAAACGTGCACTACATCGTTAATGATGGTGAAGTAATCATCGTTGACGAGAATACCGGTCGTACCATGCCAGGTCGTCGTTGGTCAGATGGTCTGCATCAAGCAGTAGAGGCCAAAGAAGGGGTGGAAATTCAGGCAGAGAACCAAACTCTGGCAACCACCACATTCCAGAACTATTTCCGTCTATATGACAAGCTATCAGGTATGACTGGTACTGCAGATACCGAAGCCGCTGAGTTTAAATCTACCTATGACATCGATGTGGTGGTTATTCCAACCCACAAGCCGATTGCCCGTATTGACTTAGACGACCAGATTTTCTTAACTAAGCTGGGTAAATACAAAGGTATTATCCGCGAAATCAAAGAGATTCAGGCCAAAGGCGCTCCGGTATTGGTGGGTACCGCTACTATTGAAGCCAGTGAAGAATTATCATATTTACTGGACCAAGAAGGTATCAAACACAACGTCCTAAACGCCAAGCAGCACGAGCGTGAGGCTGAAATTATTGCACAGGCAGGTAGCCCAAGAGCGGTCACTATTGCCACTAACATGGCAGGCCGTGGTACCGATATTATCTTAGGTGGTAACTGGCAGGCACAGATTGTCGATCCAGAAAATGTTAGCCCAGAAGAGATGGAGCGTCTAAGACAAGCATGGCAGAAAAGACACGATGAAGTAGTGGCTGCAGGTGGTCTGCATATTATCGGTTCAGAGCGCCACGAATCACGCCGTATTGATAACCAGCTGCGTGGTCGTGCAGGTCGTCAAGGGGATCCGGGGCAGTCACGGTTCTTCTTATCTTTAGAAGATGACTTAATGCGTATTTTCGCCGGTGATCGTGTGGTGAATATGATGCGTGCTATGGGCCTGAAAGAAGATGAGGCTATTGAGCATAAGATGGTGTCTCGCTCAATTGAAAATGCACAAGGTAAAGTCGAAAGCCGTGACTTCGATGCACGTAAAAACTTACTTAAATATGATGACGTGGCCAATGAGCAGCGTAAAGTCATCTACTCACAGCGCGATGATCTGCTTGCTGAAGCGGATTTGCAAGATGCGATTGAAGAGATGCATCGTGATGTTTATGATGCGCTAATTAGCCAATTTGTTCCACCCGGATCTATTGATGATCAGTGGAATATTGATGGGTTAGAAGATGAGCTAGAAAGCGAGTTTAAATACTATATTCCTATTAATGACTGGTTGGATGAAGATCGCCGATTGGATGAAGAAGGTCTGCGTGAAAAGATTATCCAAACGGCCATTCAGCGTTATCGTGATCGCCGTGAGCAAATGTCGCCTGAGAATGCGGCTCAGCTTGAGCGCCACTTCATGCTACAAAGCTTGGACCGTCACTGGAAAGAGCATTTAACCCAAATGGATCAACTGCGTAAAGGAATTCATTTACGAGGGTATGCCCAAAAAGATCCGCAACAAGAATACAAGCGTGAGTCATTTGAGCTATTCCAGATGATGCTAGGTGCTATTAAGTCAGATACCGTTCAAGATCTATCACGGGTTCATATTCCAACCAAAGAAGAATTAGAGGCAATGGAAGCTGAGCGCTTGGCGCAGGCAGAGCGTCAGCGTATGATGTTTGAACACGATGACTTAGATAGCTTAACGGGTGAGCGTCATAACGAGGCTGAAGTGGCTGCTGTTAATCAGGCACAACAGCAACAAAATAGACAGATGGCGGCACAATCAGCAGCAGATGGTGACAACCCATATGAAGGTATGAACATTAGCCGTAACGCCCCTTGTCCTTGTGGTTCTGGACTGCGTTATAAACAATGCCATGGCAAGATATAGTAAGTTAAAAGATATAGCCACTGTCAACTTTAGCTTATTATTGATACTATTAGGTTAAGCCTATATGTTAAGTTTAGTATCAAAATCCTGAGCACATAGTTAGAGTGCTGTTTACCAATCATGAGCACTCATAATGGGGTTGAAACTGAGTTTTTTAGTAACACAAAACAAAAAACACAAAATAAAAGGATAAATGACTATGATGGGTATCAAACACTCTATGAAGTTAACAGTATTAACTGCAGCAATGGCGGCAGTGATGGGTCTTACTGCCTGTCAAAAACAGTCAGAAGAAGCCCCAGCGCCAGAAGCTGAAGCAGATGTACCAATGTCAGCTGAGCCTGCTGAAGGCAATGACCCTGTTATCGTGGCTGATGATCTAGACGATGTCGATGCGCGCTCTGATAGTATTGAAGAAGCACAAGCGCAAGCAATGGATGTTGAGAACGGTACGATGACTGCAGATCCAGAAGAGAAAACGGTTAAAGAGCCAGCTTCTACTGACGCAGCACCGGCTGAAACAGAGCAGTCACCTGCTGAGTAACGATGTTTTTATCAATGTTATTATTTTTATCAGTTATAAGTGGTATTTTATAAAAGTAACTTATAACTGACATTGTGACTCTACTGACATTGTGATTCTATAAGTAAAATAGCCAGCGATTGCTGGCTATTTTTTTGTGAATTATTCGGTGAGCGGTTTATTTTAATGGGGTTTTTGTCTTAAGCATTAAGGGTAATCATTAAGGACAAGCATAAGCATTAAGGCTTGCGGACTTCATGATCAAAGTAACCCTCTTCTTCAACATCTAATTCTTCGTGCTTTAGCTCCACATCAAAGGTATCTTTATGAACATGAGTGGATTTCTCAATAGCCACATCTTGTACTGCATAAGTTTCTTTTTTGATGACTGCCACTTGACGGGATAGCACTATTTCCACAGGCTCTTGATCAAGTGATATTTGGTTGCCATTGACAGTAATACTTGGCTTGCTGCTGAGTGTAGGCTCAATATGGCGCACTAAATCAGCTTCACTGGCTGCTGAGTTTAACAATTGTCTTGAGTCAGCATCATAGTATTCGGTATCAATAACCAACACCTCTTCCACCAACTCCACTGGAATATTGACGGTCTTAGTTCTAACTTGCTTGGATACAGTTACTTTGCCAACATCAAGGCGTTCTTTATCGACAACAGCACGCTCTTCAAGCAGCTCTATATTACCAACCAAAGTACGTTTTTTTTCAGTCTCTGTAGGGCTAGAGAGATCAGCCACTGAATGGTTAGTTGTAGTCTGTGGCTGTTCTTGTAGTGATTCTGACTGAGTAAGATTGGTATTGTCTGATTTATTAGAATTATTTGATATAGGGCTCATAAGCATTCCTTTGAAAAATAAAATGGGTAAGTACTAAAATAGGTAAGTATTAAAATAGGTAAGTACTAACAGCATACCCGAGGTATAACTAAAGCGCGTTTTTATTATGTTTATTTAGTTATAGATAGCGTGAAAAAACTGTAGATAGCGTTAAAAAAGCCAGAGTTGATTAACCCTGGCTTTCTTTTTGCTGCAATCTAAGTGATTGATTTACATTACATCATAAGATTGCTATTTTTAGTTATTAACATAATCAATTTCACATAATCAATATTGATTATTTGTTACGATAGGCACGTACGTCGTCAGCAGTGATATCATCACGATCAACGATGTTCCCTTCACGGTCAACAACATTACCATCACGGTCGATATCTAGCTCTTCACGCTGAATGGTTTCATGGATAGTTTCAGTGTGACGCTCAGTAGTTTTGCCGATATTAACTTCTTCTGTAACATAAGTCTCTTTGCTAACATTGGCACGCTCTGCTTCAAGTTCAACTTGTACCGTATCAGCACCAGCATCATCACCAATTCTACGATTAGTAGGACGGTTCACCTCTTTACGTTCGATATGAGCGTGCTCTTCTTCAAGCTCTACATCGACTGCACGGTCTTCAGATACCACATGTTTGCCTACCTTAACTAGACCAGCCACAATGCGATCTTTATTTACGGTTAGACGCTCTTCTAGCAGCTCTAAAGTATTAGGTGCATTGTAGTACTCATCGTTTAACTCAAGGCGCTCTTCAGCTGGAACAGTATCAGCTACGAAAGCTTGACGGTCTTTATTAGCTTGTTCGTTATAGCTATACTGATAGTCATGGTCATACTCTTCCATGGCTTCTACTTGAGATTTAGTCAAGCTGTCAAAGAAAATATCATCACCAACGATACGGGCTAGACCAGCAGGAACTAAAACCTCTTTTGAGCTAAACCAACCGCCTGCATCTACGATTAAGTAGCGGATGCGACCAGTGATATCTTCAACTAAAGCGCCTTCAACTTTACCGATTTTTTCTTCACCGGCACCAAAAGCAGTCTTGCCAGTTGGATCATAATAATCATCACCAATTAGGTCACGGTGAGTAGCTTGGATGTCTTTTAAACGAATTAGTTGACTCATTATTTTTCTTCCTTTTTTTAGTGAGTTTAAAGTGTCGAATGGTTTTTTATTAATTAAATATATAATTTAACTATATAATTTAATTGAAGATAACTGGTTAAGAAGATAGTTGGTTAAGCAGCTGCTATTCAACTAGTCTTTAAGTAACTATCGATTCTTTAAGTAACTAGTCTTTAAGTAACTAGTCTTTAAGTAACTATCGATCGATAACTTGATTCTTAGACTAACAATAGAGATTTGGAGTTTATATAGTGAACAAGTATCACAGTATTAAGATGCGTAATTGGGTGTAATAGGGTGTAAACCTACTAACAAAGCTTTGTTTTCTGTTACATATTCCCTGTTTATTAGTAATGATATTACTAACTTGCATAAAAAAAGAGCCTCATAAAGAGGCTCTTCGATTAAATAAGAGAATTAAATGGTTAGTTAGTTGCCAACTATTATGGTAGCTCGATTGCAACCGCAACGGCTTCACCGCCACCGATACATAGTGAAGCAACGCCTTTTTTACCGCCAGTGCGTTTTAGAGAGTTGATAAGCGTTACTAGGATACGAGCCCCTGTACAGCCTACTGGGTGACCTAGGGCGCAAGCACCGCCTTCCACGTTTACTTTGTCATGTGCAATATTTAGTTCATCCATAGCCGCCATAGTAACCATAGCGAAGGCTTCGTTAATTTCCCATAAATCCACGTCTTCTACTGACCAGCCTGCTTTGTCTAATACTTTTTCCATTGAACCGATTGGAGCAATGGTAAATTCAGAAGGATGACGAGAGTTCGATGCAGTAGCAACAATACGAGCTTCGACATTAAAGCCTTTTTCAGAAGCTACTTTTTCAGAAGTTACCACAACAGCAGCTGCACCATCAGAGATTGAGCTGGCATTAGCAGCGGTAATAGTACCGTCTTTCGCGAAAGCAGGGCGTAGCTCAGGAATACGATCAGCATTGGCCTTGGCTGGCTGCTCATCGGTGTCTACTACAACTTCACCTTTACGAGTTTTGATGGTAACAGGGGTGATTTCGTTTTCAAAATGACCTTCTTTGATGGCAGTTAAGGCACGATTTAATGACTCAATAGCAAAGTCATCCATTTGTTCACGGGTATAGCCTTTTTTATCCGCCATTTCTTGGGCAAATTGTCCCATTAGCTTACCCGTATCCGCATCTTCAAGACCATCTAGGAACATATGGTCTTTGACTTCATTATGACCCATGCGGTATCCGCCACGGGCTTTAGGTAAGATGTATGGGGCATTGGTCATAGACTCCATACCACCAGCAACAATAATATCTGCACTACCAGCTTTAATAGAGTCGTGGGCTTGCATCACCGCTTTTAGGCCTGAACCACAAAGTTTGTTGATGGTCACCGCGCCAGTGCTATCAGGAATGCCTGCATTACGCATAGCTTGACGGGCTGGGCCTTGTTTTACACCAGCTGTTAACACACAGCCCATAATAACTTCATCAATCTCTTCTGCTTTTACACCAGCACGTTCTACGGCTGCTTTAATGGCAGTAGCACCAAGCTGTGGAGAGGTGGCACCTGTAAGGTCGCCTTGGAATCCGCCCATTGGAGTACGGGCGCCGCTAACAATAACGATTGAATCTGATGACATACTTTTATCCTTAATTATGAAATGTAATTTATAACAGGTAATAAAACCTTTTAATCTTAGATGGGTTAATAAAGACAGACATTCTCTCTTATTATTAACTCATCCAAAAGCTAAGCATTAGCTTTAGTCTAGCTCATGTAAGCGAATACGTACCACATCTGAGGTGATCGCTTCTAACGCTTCAATTTTATTAATGGCGCTATTCATTTTATTTTCAATTACTGGTAGCGTCAAAATAATGATGGGCACCTGACCTTTTTGATGGGCAGGCTTCTGTAAAATCGCATCAATATTGATCCCTGCATCACTTAGAATACGGGTCACATCGGCTAGTACACCGGGGGTATCTTTGGCCTCAAGACGTAAATAATAGCCGGTGATCATCTGATCGGCAGCTAAAACTGGCGTATCAGATAATTGGTTTGGCATAAACGCAAGGTGGGGCACATGATGGCCATCTTTCACCGTTAACACACGGATTAAATCCATCACGTCTGCCATAACCGCAGAAGCGGTGGCACCAGCACCAGCACCGTCTCCATAATAAAGCGTTTGGCCTAGAGGGTGAGAATTCACTAGCACAGCGTTTTTCACCCCATTGACGTTGGCTAATAG